>DATIHS010000076.1:0-17885 GCA_035480475.1 Patescibacteria group bacterium | reverse complement strand
GTCTATGGTGGCATGGTCGGGATTATTACCAACAAGCTCGTAACGGTGCCGGTGTTGGTCATTGCCCTCCTCTATGCGAGCCTTGGTTTGACTGTTTTTCACAAAGAAAGGGAACACGTCTATGGTCGTGACCGTCTGTATGTGTTGGTCAGCAGCGTAGGCGCTTTTTTGGCCACCTTTATTTTGATAAACATTGCTCTATACTTGTCATTCACCCAAGTCGGAATCAATCACGTTGAAGGGTTGCAGGGCCGGTACTTCCTGGCTCTCTTTCCATTGATTGGAATTATCCTCCATACAGCTTTACCAAGATTATTCGTCAAAGTACCGGACGTACTTGTTAATGCCTTAGCCTACCCAGCTATTGCCACTGGCCTTATAGCCACGTTTCTGGCCATTCATTAACTGTTAGATACATAACAGCGTAAATAGCCTATTGCTGTCATGCTGTAAGCACTCAATAACCGTAAGACAGCAAAGGTAAATATGCACTCAGACACCTGTGTGATTATTCCCGTTTACAACGAAGCAGAAGCGCTTGAAGAGGTTTTAACAGTGGTTAGGCGGCACTTTAAGCACGTTATTTGTGTTGACGATGGCAGTAGCGATAATTCAGTTGAGGTACTCAGCAACTTTGATGTTGAGGTCCTGCAACATTCCCAGAATCAAGGGCAGGGTGCTGCCTTGCGGACTGGCTTGCAGCACGCCTTACAAAATGACCGCTTCAAATACTTTTTAACATTTGATGCTGACGGCCAGCACGCGGTGAATGATGCCACGCGTATGGTGCACTACATTCACCATCATGGCGTCGATATTGTCCTTGGTTAACGCTTTTTGGGCGAAACAAAAGACATTGCACCACTTAAGAAATTGGTCCTTAAGTTGGCCATTTGGTTTTCCAATGCAACGACCCGCCTTAAGCTAACCGACACCCATAACGGCCTACGAGTTTTTAACCGCCGCGTTGCTCAGAACCTGCGGCTCACGTGTAACGGCATGGCTCACGCTTCTGAAATTATTTATCGGATTGCCGAACACCATTTTCGCTACGTGGAGTTGCCTGTGACCATTACGTACACGGAGTATTCCAAACACAAGCGCTCCACTATTCGACACACCTACGATGTCTTGAGGGAGCTGCTGGCTTACCGCTTAGAGCGAGACAACTAAGGTCTTAAGCTCGGTTTCGAGCTGCTTACGAAAATGTTCCACTGAAAACTGTTGGGCGGCTTGGCTAATGAGCGTTGGCTTAAATAGCGACGGTTTAAATGACTGGATGCATTCGATGAGGCTCTCGGTGGTTTGTTCGGCAAAAAAGAGGCCGGTTTCACCCGTTACCACGTAATCTAAAGCTCCACCAGCTTTATAGGCAAGTACGGGCGTACCGGCGGCCATGGCTTCAACAGGCGCAATGCCAAAGTCATCCAGCACAGGGAAGAGAAAAGCCTCGGCACTGGCGAGTGACTGGACCACTTCTTCGTCAGAGGCGTTGGTGACAAAAGTAACCGTCGGACCGGCCAGCTTGACGAGGCGTTCGTGGTCCGGACCTTTGCCGACAACTGTCAACGGTGCGCCGAGCTGCGTGCAGGCCGCAACCGCCAAGTCGATGCGTTTATACGGCGTTTGGCGGCCAGTGACAATAAATCCATGCCGCACCGGCTGGGCGATTTGCGCAAAACGGTCGGTGTCGATGGGCGGGTGGATGACGATGGACTCACGGCCGTAGTATTCCTTAATTTTGGTTTGGGTATAGGTTGAGTTGGCAATAATAGCATCGGGACGCTGCGCAGCCCTGTAATCCCAACGGTGCATGGGGCCAACCAGGAGTTTTAACCCCAAACGGGCCAACCAGTTAAAGCCGGTCGGAAAACCAGGACGCTGCATATATTCGTTATAGCGGCTCCAATAGTAGTGGGTAGGGGCATGGCAATAGTTAATGTGCAAAGCCGGTTTTTTGACGCGTACACCCTTGGCTTCGGCGCCCGAACTGCTGATGACCAAGTCAAAACCACTCAGGTCCAGGTGTGAAAACCACCAGGCGCGCAGAAAAGGCACGTATTTTCGCAAAAAACCGACACGTTGCAAGTAGCCGGTAATAACTTTGCCGTCCAGGCGCCCGCGCCATTCGTCGGTGCAATATGAGGTATAAACGGGGGCGTCGGGGAACATACGGTGTAATTCGGCGACTACGCGTTCCGCACCACCGCCAAGGAGCCAGTCATGAACAATCGCTACCCGCAGCCCCGCCAGCGGCTGTTTCACTTGGCGCCTTCTCCTGCCAAGACCACGCGGATAGTTTTGATCAGGATAACCAGGTCAAACCAAAAGCTCCAGTTCTGTACGTAGTACATGTCGAGCTTACGGCGTTCGTCAAAACTAATATTTTTGCGGCCGGAGACTTGGGCCAAGCCCGTCAGGCCGGATTTGACACTCAAAATCGCATGCCGCTTCTCGTACAGATTAAGTTCCTGTGGGATCAAAGCCCGCGGGCCCACCAAGCTCAAATCACCTTTCAAGACGTTGAATAACTGGGGTAACTCATCCAAACTAGTCCGTCGCAAGAAACGGCCAAATGATGTGACGCGTGGGTCATTTGGTAAGAAGTCGCCATTGTCCCGATAGGCTTTACTAAGCTCGGGCTTGCCCATACGCGTAAAAGCCTCCTCGGGCGTGGTACCATCGTATTTTTTGTATTGTGTGCGGAACTTAAAAACGCGGAACTCTTGGTTAAACCGGGTCAAGCGCACCTGCCGGAAAAAGACTCCCCTGCTGAAAAGAAGATTCAAAAGGGCGATTAGGAGCATAAAGGGCGAGGCTAGGATAACGAGCAAAGTGGCCACCACCAGGTCAAACAGACGTTTAATAATGCGGCCCCAGCCGATAAGGGCAGTTTGGTGTACGGCTATCACCGGCAGGGACTGCCGGAAAAGGTCAACCTCAATATTGCCGACAAACAACTCGGTGTTGCCAGGGATAAAACGGTAGGCAATGTGATTTTGTTGGGCGTAGTCGAGGATTTCATTATTGCTGGTGCTGTCGGCGTAGAGCTTGGTCTGGACGATGCTGTGGATTTGGTGGGCACCGAGGTTGCTGATAGCATTGCTAAACGTTTCAAAAATACGCAAATGTGGGTAGGCCGTCGGGGCAAAGTCCTTGCTACTAACTAAGCCAACCACGCGGTAACCAGACTGGCGGCTGTTGATGAGCGAGTCAACCAGTTCGTGTGAGATCTTCGTATCCCCGATGATGAGCACACTGGTGAGGCCGACATCATAGATGAACAACAAACCGCGGATCAGGCGTGCCAGGTTTCGGAAGAGCAGCAAAAAGAAGAAGGCCAGGACAAAACCGTAGACTGGCACCAGCTTTGCCGGGAAAATCACTTCGTTAGAGGCGTAAGCGTAGCCAAGGACAAAAAGTAAACCAACGAACGACCCCATAAACAGGCGGCCAGCTTCCGCAAAGCGTTTTTCGTAAATGTTGGTGCTGTAGAGACCGAACATAGCGAAGATGAAGATCCAGAAGGGCAGTAACAGCGAGAAAATACCGAGGTAGGTAGTGGCATGGACAGGTCGGATTGAGGCGTTGGCAGTTAGTGATAAGCCCAAGGAAACACGCAAAATATAGGCGCCAATAAAGGCGGCTACCAGTGCTAAAAAGTCGCCCACTACCAAAAAACAGCTATATAGAAGCGAGGCATTACTTTTCATATATGTTTAAATTGTAGCATTATGACCGTACGACAACAGAGGGGCTTGGCGCGCGCTTGCGGATTGGTGACTGCAATTGTCATTATTTTGCTGCCTTTCCATGCTTTTTTTACGACCTGGCTCGGCAGTAATTTCGGCCATTTAGACGCCTGGCGCATCTGGAAAGAAGTGTTGCTCGTAGGACTTATCCCGCCAACGCTGGTGCTCTTGTGGTTGCGGCCCCGGCTTGTTAAACAATTGTTTGCGAACTGGCTCATTCGCTGCATAGTTGCCTATATCACGTTGTATCTGTTGCTGGGCTTGCTCGCGCTTAGCAACGGCAACGTCAATGCCAACGCGTTGATCTATAGCTGGCTGTCAAACCTGCGCTTTTTGGGCTTTTTCATAGTAGTACTTGTTATTGCCAATTTTGTGCCTCGTTTACGTACTTACTGGCAACAACTGGTCCTGCTGCCTGGTGCGATCGTGGTGGCTTTTGGTCTGTTGCAGCGCCTCGTGTTGCCCTATGACTTCCTAAAGCACTTTGGTTATGGCGACAAAACCATTCCGGCTTACCAAACCGTCGATCAAAAACTCGCCTACCGCCGCGTGCAATCGACACTGCGCGGGGCCAATCCACTCGGAGCCTACCTGGTACTAGTCTTCGGTGCACTGTTGCCCGGTAAGCCCCAGCTTAAAAAGTATCTTGCCCTATTCGCGACGGCAATGGTGCTGTTCTACACCTATTCACGCAGCGCTTGGATCGGGGTTGTCTTGACTTTGGCTTGCTACGGATACCTATCAATTACCAACACGAAGTTGCGCCGACGTCTGGCCGTGTTAGCAGTGGTTGGTGTCGTAGTGGTGGGACTTGGAGTCATCGATCAGCGGCATAATAAAATAGTCGAAAATACTTTCTTCCACACGGACACCACTTCACAATCTGGCCAGAGCTCTAATACCAGTCGGGCAGCCGCGCTGGAAGATGGTGTTCATGACATCATCCTTGAGCCGTTCGGAAGAGGGCCTGGCACCGCCGGACCGGCCTCCACGCGCAATAATCATCCCGCCAGGATTGCCGAAGATTATTATCTCCAAGTTGGGCAAGAGGCGGGTATGCTTGGCCTCATCCTCTTTCTGGCGATTAACTGGCAGGTAAGTATGCTGCTGTACAAGGGCAGGCAAGACGAATTCAATCGCATCCTACTAGCCACACTTATTGGCATCAGCTTTATTAACCTGCTCTCGCACGCTTGGGCCGATGACACGCTCGGCCTGCTCTGGTGGGGCTTAGCCGGGCTGGCACTCTCACCTGTTATACTGTCACCAGACAAACACAAGCATCATGAGCGTCAAACTACAAAAAAAGCAACGGCGTGAACTTAAGCGTTTTACGGAGTACCTGGTAAGCGGGGGAGCTTACTTTTGGTCAGGCTACCTGACCTTTTTCATTGTTGATAAGGGCCTGAAAGGCAGCTTTTTCTGGGCTAAGTCACTGTCGACCCTCCTCGGATGGACGGTTAACTATTTGCTGCAACGCTACTGGGTATTTAAAAATCCGCAGCTCAAAAAGCACCAGACCCAAGTCACCGGACGCTATATTTTTATAACGCTGGTGGACTTTGTGCTCGACTACTTCCTGGTTCTCGGACTAAAAACGATTGGGCTGACGCCGTATCTTGGCCAGTTTGTGTCGGCCGGCTTCTTTACCGTTTGGAATTACCTCTGGTACAAATACTGGGTCTTCCCAGATAAGTTTGCTAAGGCCAAAATCCACAAACTACCGTTGCCGGCCCAACGGCCCCATGGCCATAGTACCTATGTGAGGGCGCGGCATGCCTGAAATAGTCCGGCCCACTAAAAAACAACGCGAATTATTGGGCTTTATTGAAACGTTTATAGGCGAACACGGCTACAGCCCTAGTTATCGTGAAATCATGACGGGCCTCAACTATAACTCCGTGGCTACCGTGGCGCTGCACGTCAATAACCTCATCAAGCGCGGGCACCTTAAAAAACGGGATAATTCGGCCCGCTCCCTGGAAGTCGTCACTCCCTCAGAGGCTGCGCCATTGTCAACTAATGAAGTGAAACCGGCTGAAGAAAAGTGGCTCGTGGAAAAGATCGAGCACTATTTTTCTAGGGCCGAACAGCAAGCTGCAGTTGCCCAAGCCGAGCTCGATACGCTCTATGTATTAATCGGATCTTTGAAAGTATTAGGCTTAGACGGAGCAGCCCAAAGCTTTATCCCGCGTTTGACTGAATTAAAAGGCAGGGTGCAGTAATGTCCGCCATTGAACTGACAAACCTTACCAAAAACTACGGCAAAAGCCGTGGTGTCATTGATGTTTCCTTGAAAGTTGAAACTGGTATGGTTATGGGCTTCCTGGGCCCGAACGGCGCCGGCAAATCAACCACCATTAACATGTTAGTTGACTTGATCCGGCCTACGAGCGGTCAGATAAAGCTCCTAGGGCTGGATAGCCGCCGCGATAGTGTGGCTATTCGTCGTCGCGTTGGGTTTTTGGCAGGGGACTTTGCCTTGGATATGGAATTAACAGCTTGGCAACAGCTGGAGTATTTTGGCAATTTGCACGGGCGGTTTAACCGCGTCTACGTACAACAGTTAGCCAAGCGCCTGGATTGTGACTTGGGCAGGAAATTCAAAAGCCTGTCGCGTGGTAACCGCCAAAAAGTCGGCCTGATCTCGGCGCTGATGCACGAGCCGGAGTTACTGATTTTTGACGAGCCGACCTCTGGGCTTGATCCGCTGATGCAAGCGGAATTTAACAAGATTATGATGGAATGCCGGGCACAAGGAAAAACAATCTTTGTCTCTTCCCATGCCCTCAATGAAGTGCAGGCTTTGTGCGACCATGTGGCCTTCATTCGCGAAGGACGCTTAATAGCCGTTAAACAGTTGGAGGAATTGAATGACGCAACAACCAAGAATATCCGTGTAACGACAAAAGACACCAAACTGTTAGCCGCCCTGGCCAAATTGCCTGGGGTCAAGGTACAAAATCGGGCCAACACCTTTACGGAATTTACTTCTACCGGTGACATAAACGCCGTCCTGGCTCTGTTGGCCAAACACAAAGTCCAGGATGTAACCATCAATGAAGCCGACCTGGAAACTACTTTTATGCAGTACTACGAGGACGCCAATGTTTAACTCTATTTTTCTAAAAACCCTACGCGAAAAGCGTTGGTCCACGGCGTTTTGGAGCCTGGGTGTCATTGCCATGGCGCTGCTCATGATGGCCTTTTACCACTCATTCTCAGCGGGTGGATTCGATGAGGTGCTCAAAAACGTACCCAAATCATTCCAGGGCTTGGTGGGCAACCTGGCTAGCCTGAAAACCGTGCCAGGTTATGTTTCACAAGAAGTATTTTCACTGCGGATACCCTTGCTGACGCTTATTATGGGCATTATTCTCTTTACGGGACTACTAGCTGGAGACGAAGGCGACGGTACGTTGCAGACCTTGCTGGCCCAACCTGTTTCCCGCCTGCGCGTCTATATTGAAAAATTGTTAGCGGGTCTAGTCATTAGTGCCATCATTTGTAGCATGGCCGTTGTTGGCGTTTGGCTCGGTCTACTGATGATCCACGAACAGATGAGTTTGCTACGGCTCATCCAAGCCGTTTTTGGCGTGTGGCTGTTAACTTGTTTGTTTGGCTCTATTGGCTTTGCGCTTGGAGCCATAACGGGCAAACGTAGCCTAGCCGGTAGTGTCACGGGTTTATTGGCCTTCGGCACTTATTTACTTACGTCGTTTGCCCCAAATGTTACCGGCATAGCCCAAGTAGAAAAGTTCTCGCCATTCCATTACTACAACCATCCCGCCATTACGGAGTATGGCCTCAAAGGCAGCAATACTTTCCTCATGGTTGGTGTCTCGTTGGTATGTTTAGTAATTGCGGCTTGGGTATTTTGGAAGCGCGACATTTATCGCTAAACTAGAAAGCGCATGTCATTCTTACAAGCCATTATTATTGGAATCGTCCAAGGGATAACGGAACTTTTCCCTATTTCTAGCCTGGGCCATTCGGTGCTCTTGCCAGCCTTGCTTGGCTGGCACAATATTGTGGGTAACGAAGCAGCCAAAGAATCATCTTTTTTGGCATTCCTGGTTGGTTTGCATTGTGCCACAGCTATCGCATTAATCATTTTCTATCGTGAGAAATGGGTGGCAATTATCAGAGGTTTTTTCCGGACATTAGGAACCCATAAAGTAAAAACGAGTGATGAACGCCTGGCATGGCTGCTCGTGGTTGCGACTATCCCGGCTGCCTTAATGGGTCTCTTGTTTGAACACAAATTCCGTACCATCTTTGCCAAACCGCTGCTCGCAGCAATCTTTCTGACTATCAATGGTGTCATTCTGCTGATTGGGGAATACTACCGGCGTCAGGTTAAGCGTAAGGGGGCAACACGCAAATTAGCCCATCTTGGTTATCGTGAGGCCGGCGTCGTAGGGATCGCTCAGATTCTGGCGCTATTTGCCGGCATCAGCCGTTCCGGTATTACCATGGTGGCAGGTTTAATTCGAGGCCTGGATCACGAAGATTCTGCTAACTTTGCCTTCCTGCTGGCAACCCCGATTATTCTTGGGGCAGGTTTGTATAAATTGCCCGACTTATTGGGGCCAAACGGCGATGGTATTCGTGCTCAGGTGCTGGTTGGGAGTCTGGCAGCCGGCTTGACTGCTTACTTTTCGGTCAGGTTTTTGACCAAATACTTCGAAACCAGAACTTTAACGCCCTTTGCCATCTATTCGCTTGTAGTCGGTGGCTTGATGATCATACGTTTCATGTGATCGTGGTATTATTAGCGTAACAATGTTGAAGAGAGTCAAGATGAAAAAAACAATATTACTGATTGTAGATGTTCTAATCATTGTTGGATTAGCTGCATTTGGTGGTTTCTACTTTAAGAAATATCGCGACCTAAAAAACCACCCCGTTTCAGCCAACCAAGCGGCTCAGGCCGAAGTAGACCGGACAATTGCTGCCGTTGGCAAGCTCTATGCTTTGCCCAAGGATGAAAAGCCAACCGTGGCGACAGTTACCGACAAAGAAGCGACCAAAAAACAATATGGCCACTTCTTCGACAACGCCGAAAATGGTGATATTAGCCTGATCTACACGCAGGCAAAGCTGGCCATCCTGTACCGTCCGAGCACGAATAAAATTGTCAATGTTAGCTCGGTTACCATCCAAAGTAATGCACGCGTAAAAGTGATTGGCAGCCAGACTGCTCGTCAGGCGGCAGAGAATGCCTTGCAGGGTGCCCAAATAACTGCAATAGATGGCGGGGACGCCAAATCGTCACCGACCAGTGTTGTTGTCGTAGACTTGACCGGGCAAAACGCCGACCAGACCAAAAAGGTGGCCGATACAGTTAAGGGTACTGTTGGTACCTTGCCGGCTGGCGAAGACAAACCCACTGACGCTGACATCCTCGTTGTCGCCGGCCCATAAGAGTTTTCCACATGCCGGTGTATAATAGCGCTTAAGGTGTCTTAACATGGATAGAAAATATAAATACGGCCAAAAACCTGGCAGGCGCCGCCGTACTCGCTTACTGATTATCTTGGCTGTTTCCGTACTAATCGTTGGTTCGTTGGTTAGTTTATTGCTACTTGATTTGCGCCAGAACCGGTCACACCCGGTCGAGGGGGCAAGCCATACAGTGGTTCAAGCCCTTGATGGCAACTCTTCCCGATTAGTAGCCGATGAAGATAACTTTACTATGGAGCTGCCGAGCGACTGGAAAAAGATCGAGCAGCGTAATGACCGAAACGAACACAGCTTTACTTGGCAAGCTACCAAAAAAGGCGAAGATAATCGCATACTCAAACTGTATATTGATACGATTCCTGCAACCATGCCACTTAACAGGCTGTTGCCAGTTACCGTCATGGGCAATGCCTTGAGCGTAGGGGATGTTTCCCAGAACTGCGCTACCTTTACCCAAGGTGCTACATTAAATGCCCAAGATGCGGAAAAGCTGACCGATAAACCAGCCAAGTGGCAACAAGTCGATTTTATCTGTAATGTCAGTCGGGTTGTGGAAAATCAGATAGGTACGGGCTCAACCGAAGGCAACAACGCGGTGACGATAAAAGGTGAGCAAAAAGGTGCACATAAGTACTTTTTCCTCTTTACTGATCACAATATTCAGCCTAATGAGTCAATTTTTGTCAGTGCCGTTAAAAGCTTCAAAGCCAAGTAGACAAAACCACTACATGTAGCGTGCTTAGCCTGTGCTACTATACTAAGCATTAACAAGACAACCGGAAACCCGTGCGAACCGGGTGCTGTGCCGCAACTGTGATGTCGCCCCGAGCGAATGAGTCAGACACGGAATTTAAGTCTCCCGAGCAGGAGCGCGAAGCTGCCTTCACGCCCTTGTTCACCCGAGCGAGGGTTTTTAATTGTCACCCGAACAACTAACAAACAATGAACATACGTACTTGCTCCACCCAAATATTGTGGAAGCGGCGACTTTGACTGATCGTGTGGGGATTGAAGCTGAGGCCTGGAACTTAATCCAAACCCGTGAACATTTCGACGGGGTAGAGATGGAGCAGCAAGAGTATCACGATAATGCTAGAACTGCTCTTATGGAAGCCCTGACAGCAGCAGGACACCTCTCTCGTATTGAAATCACTGGCACAATTGAAGACATCAACCGACAAGTGCTATCCCGTCTCCTGAAAGGCTGGGATGACAGCCTACCTGTCCATGAAAAAGAGCGCCGTTTTCTAGAAATATGTGAAGAGCTCACCATTCAGCGCCTGCATAGCCTCATGATAGAAGGTAGGGTCTCAAAGTCACTTCAAGTTGGCTTAATTAGTGATTATCCCCTAGCGCTTGACGCTAAAACTGCTACTACACTGGGCTATCGATTCAAAAATAAGAAAGGGATGGTCAGGACCACTAGCCTTCGTGATAATGAGGACGGGACTTATACACGGATTATCGAGCAGGTGAGTAGGAGCAATGGCACCCAGCAATCGAGCCATGCTTTTCTAAATGATTCGGGGATAAGGTTTGGCCTAGAAAAAAGCCCCGATCTAATGGTTATGGCTACGCCGTTTGTGTTTAGCCAAGAAGACTATGTTGACGGTGTAGTCGATATACAGCGTCGGCTAGATACTTACGGAGGGCCAGGTGTGCTTTACGGTGACACGGGCGAATCTGCTGCACTACATCCGGCCTATGAGAATATACGAACTGAGTCAGCCGCACGCGAAGGCCGCATTGAAGCCTACATTGAAGGTCTTAGTAAACTCGAGCGGAAATTAAACGACTTTGTTAATGATGGCCAATTAAGCCGGCATGAGCGAACTGCTATTTTTGGCGAAGAAGTCGATCGCATCCTAAGCGCTATTTGCTTGCTAGAACCAGAGTATGTAAAAGCTACATATGGTGATCGGATGGTACCGATTTTTGAGCAAGCCTCTCAACTGTATGTTCAAGGACACCAGGCCGAGGCATTACAACTCCTCGCGATGAATAACCAGCTCAAAGATGTAATCGTATTTTGTGGCATGGCTATATCACTCGAGCGTGCCAAAGAAATGGGGCTTGAAGTTAACGGCCTTGGCGAGTTAGTTGAAAAGGGCAAAGAGAGTTGGAAGTGGAAACAAGGGGTGTGCCGTGTGCAAGCCTGTCCCTCGCGCCCCGGAAAAACCAAAGTCGGGCCTTGTGAAGTGTGCGAGAAGTGCCAAACAAAATTTGACAGAGGAGAAGACCCCACCAAGCGCGCAAAACTTGATTTACAATGGTTAATACCTAAAGCTGAGGAGAAAACTGCAGCGTGAAAGATAGTAAGCGTGATGTCTAAGAAAATTGGGATTTTTAGTGGGACGTTTGATCCGGTACACGAAGGTCACGTGGCTTTTGCTAAAGCTGCCCTCACTGAAGGCGGACTGGACCGGGTTTTCTTTATGGTCGAGCCCAGGCCACGGCGTAAACAAGGAGTAAAAGCCCTGCAACACCGCCAAGAGATGGTCAAACGGGCCATTGCCCATGAACCTGGCTTAGCAAGTCTGATCGTTGACCAAAACCGTTTTACAGTCTCCCACACATTGCCGCTGTTACAAGCACGTTTTAAAAGCCAAGAATTGTACTTTTTGATGGGTGATGACTTCTTTGAGCATTTAGCTCACTGGCCGCACGTCAGGGAGCTAATTGAAAGCGTGACATTTGCGATTGGCTTGCGCAAGCAACGGGTAGACAACGTAAAAACACACATTGTGGCTATGGAAAAAACACGTGGATTGAAGTTTCACTATGTGACCTTCAAGGCTGCCAATTCCGATTACAATTCACGCAATATCCGCCTGGCACTCAAGCGCGGCCACGCACCTGAAGGCTTGAATTCCAGCGTACTACGCTACATTAAACAGCACCACCTTTACGAGCCAACTGCCATCGAGCCAAGGTGATGGTGTAAGTAAACCAAATGCTTTTCGCGGTACTTTTTGAATTCACTTTTCTTGAGTCCTGACCGACGGATAAAGGCACTAATTTTTTCGCTGCCAATATAGTGGGGCACCATGACATAGCTAGCGCCGAGTTCGTATAGCAAACTCGCCTCTTGGGCATTTTCGGCATGACAAATAACGACTGCATTAGAATTGATCGATTCCATAAGTTTGACCAGGAAAACATTGGTTTCGTGGTCGGTCACGGTTGAAACTACGAGTTTGGAGCGTTCTAGGCCGATTTCTTCTAGGAGCTCAATATCTGTAGCATCGCCGTAGATGAAATTAGCTTTTTGGTGCTCGAGGGTCTCAATGACATCTGGGTCATAATCCACCACCACGTAACGTTTATCCATACTGCGAAAGAGTTTCACAAACTCATGGCCGCCTTTAAGATAACCAAAAAGAACTAGGTCATAGTGTTCACGTTTTTCGTGGTCAGGGTGGACCTTGCGGCGCTCAAATACACCAAGATTTTCTTCCCAAAGGCTAAACAATTTGTCTGAATAGAGGATGAGATAGGTAGAGGCAGCAATAGATATGAGCGCAACCACGGTAATAATACCAACCAAATCATCGCTCACGAGGCCAGCGCGGTTACCAATTATGACAAAAACCAGCGAAAATTCACTTACCTGGCCCATGGTGACGGCCGCCTTAAAGCTCGTACGCTTGGTATAACCCATGAGCCCCATAATGACCATAACGATTAATGGTTTGAAGACAATGACAACGACACTGCTGATGATGATAACCGGCAGGATCAGTAAAATGTTGCCAAAAACAAGTCGCGTACCGAGAGAAATGAAGAAAACGACGATGAAGAAATCACGCAAGGGTCGCAGCCGGGAGCTGATCTCCTGGGTGTAAGGCAGGTTGGACAGGGCAATGCCCGCCAAAAGGGCGCCGATTTCAAGGCTAAAGCCAAAGCGTTCAAATAAAGCGGCAGCGCCAAAGCCCCAGCCAATAGCAAACAAGAACAAAAATTCCTGACTACCAGCAATTAATTTGTGTAGGCGTGGCAGAATAACCATACCCACAAAGAGTAAGCCCGCGCCCAAAGCCCAGCCTTTAAGGAATAGGGACGCCAATTGGCTGAAGGAGAAGCCGTTGCCGGATTGATTGGCAGTGACAAACACCAGAGCGGTGGTTGCCAACACATCCTGAATCAGTAACAAACCAGTTGCAATCTTGCCGTATAAACGAGTTTGCTCTTTTTTATCACTCAGCAGTTTTAAGATAATAATTGTACTCGAAAACGAAACAGCAACACCTAAAAAGAGGGCCTCCATCTTACTTAGGCCTAAGAAAACGGCGCCTGCATAACCTAGCCCAGCACTAATGCCAACCTGTAAAACGCCAGCAATGGCCGCGACTTTGCCAACTTCACGGATAACACGAGGGTTCAAACCAAGACCGATGATGAACAGAAGCAAGGCAATGCCGATGTTAGAAAAAATCTCAATGGTGTCGGCTGATTTTACTAAGTGCAAAACAGTAGGGCCTACAAGCACACCAGTCAAAATGTGGCCGATAATCAACGGCTGCCGAATTAAACGCATAATGAGTGCGATGGCGGTACCGAGGGCAATGATGAGGCTTAATTCGCCAAAAATAGAAGGATGCATTTGTATTTTATGGTTACCTGCCTATATTCTACAATAATGAGCATAAGCGGTAAAATGTGAGCATGAAAGATCTTTTTAGACGGATCGCTAACAGAGTATCTTTGGCGGTCGGAGGTGCCTATGCATTCATACTGGCGGCGCTCTTAATTGTCGTATGGGGTCTAAGTGGGCCTATCTTTCACTTTTCTAACACCTGGCAGCTGGTGATTAACACCGGTACTACCATTGTTACATTCTTAATGGTCTTTCTGATTCAGAACACCCAGAATCGTGATGGCAAGGCGGTACAGCTCAAACTCGATGAACTGATTCGTGCCAGTTACGCAGCACGTGATAACTTCCTGGATATTGAAGATATGAGTGATGACGAACTGGCTGAGCTGGATAAGGAATTCCATCACTTACACGAGCTTTACGAAAACCAACCACCAGCTAGCTTGCATAAATTGCATCGCAAGATAGAAGCTTTACAAGAAAAACGCGGTAAAACTACACAAAAAGGGTGATGATGGCGGCCGTGCCTGCCGCTGCCATGGCTAGGACTACAAACCAGCCAATCCACGTAACCGGGCGCCGGTTGACCCATTTGCCCATGATCTTTTTGTTACTGCTCATGCTAACCACAAAAAAGAGTACGACAGGTGCCACAACGCCATTGGCGACGGCAGAGTAAATCAAAGCTTTAATAGGATCGAGCCCAATAAAGTTCATGCCAAGCCCCACCAGCATGGAAATAATAATTACGCCGTAAAAAGCGTGGGCTTGACGCAAGGGCCGGTACAAACCTTCACGCCAGCGGAAAGCCTCACTCAAAGCATATGAGCTGGAGCCGGCTAAAACGGGGATAGCCAACATACCGGTGCCAATAATACCGATGGCGAACAACCAGTATGTGCCATTGCCAGCAAATGGCCGCAGGGCTTCGGCAGCCTGAGCGGCCGAAGTAATGTTGGTAATACCGTGCGAAAACAAGATGGCACCGCAAGCAGCAATAATGAAAAACATCACGAGGTTAGACAGCAGCATGCCCGACCAAACATCAATGCGCATCGTGCGCATTTCCGCCGAGTTAGAGCCAGTGCGGGCCCTGACTGACTTTTTGCCAGCTAGGATTTGTTCTTCAACTTCCTGGGAGGTCTGCCAGAAAAAGAGGTAGGGGGAGATGGTGGTGCCGAGAATGGCACAAATAAGCAAAATTTGTGCTTTCTCAAAGACGAAGTGTGGCACAAAGGCGTGGTGGATAACCGTGGGCCAATCTAAATGTGCTAGCAAAGCCGAGGCGACATAGGCTAGCAGCACCATTGCTAACCACTTGAGGTAGCGCGCGTACCGGGCGTAATCCGAAAAGATCTGGACGCCCAAACAAATAATCGTGAAAGCAATCACCAGGCTAGCAAAGCCAAACTCCGGATGGAGCAATTGGACGCCTTTGGCCATAGCACCGAGGTCGGCACCGATGTTAAACGCATTAGCCGCAAACAACAGGAGCGAGCAAAATACCAGCATTCGACGCGGGAAGTGCAAGCGGATATTACCGGCCAGTCCGCGTCCGGTGACGAGCCCGATGCGCGCACACATCTCTTGTACAAACGACATGAGTGGAAAGGTTGCAACCGAGAGCCATAACAGTCCAAAGCCATATTGGGCACCTGTCTGGGAATACGTTGCTATACCGGATGGGTCATCGTCGGAAGCCCCGGTAGTCAAACCAGGCCCAAGGGTATGCCAGTAACTTTTGGTCCTGGCGAGCATTTTGCCCCCTGGCAGTTTTTTGGAAAACTCACCGGTTGAAGTTATGGCTTTATCCAACGCAATAGCGGGCGCTTCGGCGGCATCCCTGACGGTAAATTTCTTCCTTTTTTTGGGCATTTTTAGGAGTTTCTTATTGCTTATGGTTTGTTGTCAATATAGTAACACGTTTTTGGGCAGAAATTGCTTGACGACACTATTGTTCTTATGCCAAAATAAGGCCACTTCGTGAGAGCCGGACGCAACGTCCGCATACGAAAGACAAAAAGTTCCAAAACTATAAAAAATAAGAAGACTGTGAGGGTCTGTTTAGGAGGCGGCGTTATGCCGGTCAAAATAAAAATAATCAACAATAGAGGTATTCACGTGGAAGTGAAGGTAAAGCGGCCCGGGTGGCAACAGTTTATTGCCTACTGAGGACACCATCAAGATAAGAGTGAGCGGGGCGAGCCGCTCATTTTTTAAAGGACTTAGGAATTTGACGTTTTGGCTTTTATAGCGTCGTCAATAACTTTGTTGAACTCATCCAGGCTGCGGGGGTTTTGGTCCATTTTTTTGCCGTCGAGTTCAAACGTCGGCGTCGCGTTAGCGCCTAATTTCTGGCCTTCTTGGATATCGGCGTTAATGAGGTCATTGACCGTTTGGCTGACTTCATCTGCCTTGAATTTCGTCACGTCCAAGCCAAGTTGTTGGGCATACTGCTCAAAGTAAGTGCTCGGATTACTGGCGGCTCCCCACGTTTGTTGGGTCTCATACAAAATGTCGTGCATTTCCCAGAACTTACCCTGTTTGTCAGCTGCCTCAGCAGCACGGGCGCCAGCAAACGCATTCTGGTGAATTTGGACGAGCGGAAAGTTACGGAATTGGAAGGTGATTTGATCCTTATGCGTCTCGACAACCTGCTTTACGACTGGGTAGTAACTGCCGCAGGCGGGACATTGGTAGTCGCCGTACTCAATGAGCACGACACCACTTTTACCGCCACCCTCTTGGTGGTTGGTCGGCTGGACGCTACTAGAAGTACCGTTCGATCCATTGGTGTGCGACTTGTGTTTGGTGAGGGCAAAGGCACCCCCTATCAACGCAATGATGACAAGGACAGTTATAAAAAAGCGGTTAGTCACTCGTATACTCCTTTTGTCTAGTTATAGTACCATGATTGTATGCAGACAATCTTAACCGTTTTGCTAGGGCTGTTGACCCTCTTGGCGGTGAGTCTCCAACGTACCTATGCCCGCGTGCCGCTCAAGCAACTCAAACACCGGGCACGGCAGGGCGACGGGCTGGCAGCAGCCATGCTAAAAGCAGTTGGGTTTGGCCACAGCCTACGGGCGGTTTTATGGTTTTTGGTGGGTCTTACGAGCGCTGGCTTTTTTGTCATGATTGCCCAAGTCGCACCGCCCTGGTTTGCTTTAGCCGCCAGCGGTGTTTTAGTCTGGCTTGGTTTTGTATGGTTGCCAGCCGCACGAGTGACATTTATAAGTGAGCGTATTGCAGCGTGGTGTGCGCCCATGTTGGCTAAGCTCCTCAATTACCTGCACCCAGTGCTCGACCGCATCATAACTGTAATCCACAAACACCGGCCGGTCCGCGTCCATACAGGTTTGTATGACCGGCAAGACCTTATTGACCTTCTGGAACAACAACAAGTCCAACCAGACAGCCGCATTGAGCGGGCCGAGCTGGAAATTGCCCTACACGCCCTCAAGTTCGGTGATGACACGGTTATTGAACACATGACACCGCGTCGTATGGTCAAAGCGGTCTCAATTGAGGCGCCGCTTGGACCAGTGGTGATGGATGAGCTGCACGCTTCTGGACATTCACGCTTTCCGGTGTACGAAGGCAAGCCAGACAATATTGTCGGCACACTGTACTTACGCGATCTCGTACGGGCCAAAAACAGCGGGACCGTACAGAAACTTACCAAACCGGATGTTGCCTACGTCCACGAAGACCAGTCTCTATACGATGCTTTGCAAGCCATTTTGCGCACCCATCACCAGCTGTTCATCGTGGTTAATAGCTTCGAGGAGTACGTTGGTATCATCACCATCGAAGATGTCCTCGAGGCCATCATCGGCTCACCAATTATTGATGAGTTCGACCAATATGATGATTTGCGCGCAGTGGCCGCCCGGGCCGCCCGCCGCGAACATAAACAGCACTCAGAACCGGCTAAACCAGAGCAAGAGGAAGAACCATTAGTCGAGCCTGAAACCGAAACTGAAGCGCCCGCTAGCATTCCCGAGGAGCATATTGATGAAACAATCGAACTCTAGCCCTTACTAAAACAGGGAAGTTGCTCTATAATC
>DATIHS010000075.1:0-1687 GCA_035480475.1 Patescibacteria group bacterium | reverse complement strand
ATGAACGAACAATTACTAACACAACATTTCCGCGGGCAGTATGGCGAACCAATGATGACTGTGCAGAACGGTGATCCATGGGTTCACGTGCTGACGCATTTAGTCGGATTAGCCTTGTTAGTACTCGGCACTATCGTGGTAGTCCGTCTGCTTGTCAGCCACTACAAACCAATTCCACAGGACCCATTGGACGTCGCCAAAATGCGTTATGCCAAGGGTGAAATCACCAAAGAAGAGCTTGCTAGTATTCGCAAAGAACTCAAAGTCTAGAGAGCTATAAAAACAGGTCAATATTAGCGTTACAATAGAAAACCGCCGGACAAGGCGGCCGGCGGTTGAGATACTCTGCCTCTTAGACAAATCTCTGTTCTTAGGAAGAAGGCTAGTCTGTAAGTACCTCGCTTACAGCACTGCTCGACATTTGCCCGTTAGATATAGGACTTAACAATGGATTACCTCCTTCCTTTTTGTTAGTTGTCATAAGCTTATTATACCGCTTTACTTGTGAACGCCAGAGTTATCCACAGAAATTAAGCAGAAGCAGTTATAAAACATTCATTTTGTATTGACAAGTTGCGGCAGCAGTTTTACATTGATAGTTGCCATCGTGAGGTGGCATCGGCTGACCGTCCTCGGACGGCCCGCCGCCAAAGGAGAGCTCCTTGTGAGCTCTTTTTTGGTGCTACACTAACCGCATGACTGCTCGGACCCATGACCTTGCCGCTATAACTGCTTTAGCTGTAACCGTGATTGCTATGCCGGGTTTGAGTACAACATTATCGACGGCCTTGTTGGCGGTGTTTGCAAATCTGGTTGGCGGTATTACACCAGATATTGACCAACCGACGGCACCCTTTTGGCGTAATCTACCGGTCGGACGACTTTTTGGCAAGGTTTTCGACGCTCTGAGTGGCGGCCACCGTTTTTTGACGCATTCAGTATTGGGCCTCGCGTTGTTTGGCTTTTTGGCTCACTGGTTACTGCGCTTCTTGCACCCGATTATGCCGGGCGTGAATGTTGGTTATGTATGGTGGGCCTATATGATTGGTATGCTGTCACATCTGGTTATGGATACTTTTACGAAAGAGGGCGTGCCATGGCTGTTGCCGATTCCCCTAAAATTCGGCATTCCACCACTAAAGCATCTGCGCATTACGACTGGCAAAGCTGGCGAGACGTTCCTCGTTTTCCCGGGTCTCGTGCTAATAAACCTCTATCTTTATTCCACACACTACCAGCAACTGCTTTTCATGCTGCACCAACAACTCCACTGATCGTTACAATAAAGCATCGCCTCACTTGTGTGCGAAAAATCACACTTTCCGCGCTCCCTGACAGAAGGGCACTAACACTTTACGCCCATACCTTTACGATAACCGTAACCGCTGCTATGCTGGATTCGGAAGTGTGAGGCTTCCACAGACCCTGGGCTTTTGCCTGGGGTCCATGTTTTTAGAGGAAACAGTTTGTGACACCTCGGTGACCCGCTACAATAAGGCACATGTTACCTATTTTGTTGTCTTTGTCGACATTTGGTTCGACCTTGTGCGGTGGTATATTTGCGCTCAGACATAAAGATCGACTACATCGTATTCTTGGGTATACCGCTGGTGTCATTTTGGGTGTAATTGCGTTCGATATCCTACCAGAGATTTTTCGGGCTTTGCAGGAACAACACCTAAGTGCA
>DATIHS010000074.1:0-6853 GCA_035480475.1 Patescibacteria group bacterium | reverse complement strand
TTGGTCAATGTAATAGAAAACCGACCGAGGTGGACCCCGGCCGGCAGACTTTCGTTTTGAGAGGTTTTATTTGCGCTTAACAGTCAGGAAACCGTTGCGTGGGTTTTCGTTAACCATCATGCCAGCAGGAATAGCTTCGACAGCTTCTGGGCGCTGGTCCTTGCTGAAGTAGTAAATTACTTGTTGTTTGCCGCCACGAAGTGTAACGGTCTTAGAATTCAGGTAATAGGTTACACCCTTAGAATTTGTGTGCTTGTAAGCCATAGAAGCTCTCCCTCTCTCATTACTGTTAGTACCCCTTACCATACGCCTGTCCTTTTTCACTTGTCAACACCTTTGTAAACAAATTACCCCTGTTATGGTATTTCTACCCCTGTTAGCAATATGATCTGTTGTAGTAACTGCTACCTCACTCTTGCATCAGAAAGCGCTTATGCAGTAAACTACCCTTCGTAACTTAAAGCTAAACAAAGGTGGAGATCCTACATGGAATGGAACAATGGCTCCGGCCAACCACAACCTGTTGCGAAGCCTGTTAATCATGCAGGTAGCAGCAAACAAAAAAACTCATTGCTTAGTCTTCGGACTGCTAGTGTCGGTTTACTTTTCTGCGTCTTAGTCTTGGTCCTTGCCCTCATTGGATATGTGGCAATTTCAAAGCCTAATTCACAAGACAAGTACCTCGATAAGGGCAAGATGCAGGCAGTCTTCTTGAACGGTGGCCAGGTATACTTTGGTAATATCACCAACCTGAACGCGACATACTTGCGTGTCACAAACATTTACTATTTGCGCGTGAACCAGCAAGTGCAACCAGATGGGAGCCAATCACAAAACCAAGACATCTCTTTGGTGAAACTTGGTTGTGAATTGCACGGTCCAGATGACAGCATGGTCATTAACCAACAGCAGGTTATTTTCTGGGAAAACTTGAAGACTGACGGTCAAGTGGCTAAAGCAGTAGCTGAATATAAGAAGCAGAACCCGAATGGGCAGAACTGTAACACCACTTCTAACAATTCGTCGTCTAGCACTCCAGCTAGTAGTACTCCAGCAAGCAGCACACCAGCTAGCAGCTCGACTACCAAAAAACCATAAGCGAATTGCTTAGCAGAAAGAGGCGCCCATGAGGCGCCTCTTTTATATTAGTCTCCTAAGTGTTGCTTTAAGCGATGCCGCAACCAGCGCTCCAGCGCAAATTGGACAATAAAGATAACAAAACAAATGGCGGCTAAAACCAGGCTCCAGCCAGCTAGGTCAGGTGACCAGGTAGGACTGGCAAAGTCGAACTTATACAAGCTGTCGGGAATGGACTGTTCTTTGGGAGGATTAGGGTTAGGATGTGTGTCGAGGTAATTTTGGATACACGGCAAGCGCCCGGCTCCAAAGAAGCTCTGGGGAAAATTCTTTTCACAGTAGTTTTGGGCGTCGTTATAGAGGTTACCGTTGGCCTGGTCAACCCGGGCCTTTTCGGCTGCTACCAGCCGCTCATACCGATATTTTAGTTGGATGGGTGGGTACACCGAAGTACTGCTCGCTAAGTCCGTGTTCATATGGCCGTAAATATAGGTACGTAAGGTGCGCAGAGACGTCTCGACATCACCGTTTTGTTGGTCTACCTTTAATACTTCATCACGCAAGTGTAGGGCGGTCAGGTTATTGTGGCGGAGGGCAAAGACGGCCACGATAGCAAAAAAAATGGCTAAGGCTAGAAAATAGGCGTAGCTTGCTTGGCGGACGCGTTTCCAGAGGTGATGAAGCCGGCGTTTGTTCATAGCTTTATTATATGTTTTTTTGACCTATTGGCCTCAGTGTAACATGTTTAGCGTAGTTGGACGGCTGACCCCTGAGACTGTTAGACTAGGCCTATGCATGTTTACTTCTCTGGAATCGGTGGCACTGCCATCGGCCCCCTGGCCCTGATTGCTCAGGAAGCTGGCTATGAGGTTTCGGGCTCAGACAAACAGGACAGCCAGTATATCCAATATCTAAAGCAGCACGGGCTCAAAAACATCCACATTGGCCAAACCTATGAGCAAATCAGGTTGGCTCACGAAGCCAATCCTATCGACTGGTACGTCTACTCCTCGGCGGTGGCGATTGAAAATCCTGATGCGCCTGAGCTAGGCTTTTGCAAAGAAAATGGGATTAGGACTAGCAAACGTGACGAGTTGCTAAACAAAATTCTCGTCGACCAGCGCCTTAAACTGGTCGCCATCGCTGGTACCCACGGTAAAACAACCACCACAGCCATGGCCGTGTGGCTCTTCAAACAGCTCGAAATACCGGTGAGTTACTCGGTGGGAGCTAAGATTTCATTCGGTGACATGGGCCAATTTGTCCCCGGTTCAGAGTATTTTGTCTATGAAGCCGACGAATTTGACCGCAATTTCTTGGCCTTTCACCCCTACATGAGCCTCATTAGTGGGGTTGATTGGGACCACCACGAGATTTTTCCGACCCAGCAAAGCTATTGGGATGCTTTTAAGGAGTTCCTCACCAGCAGCGAGCATGCGGTCGTGTGGCGTGGCGATGCGGTCCGTTTGCAATTACCGGACCTGGACACACGCTTAGTCCTGAGCGAAGATGATCTGACCATGGAGAAGCTTGGCCTGTTGGGGATTGTGAACCGGCGCGACGCCTGGCTCGTCATTCAAGCCCTCCATAAGCTCACTGGCACCCCAGTTAAGGAGCTCATGGGCCATATGGATCGTTTCCCTGGCTTGAACCGCCGTTTTGAAAGGGTTTCACACAACTTATACAGTGACTATGCCCACACCATCGAAAAGGTTAAGGGGGCCTTGCAAACCGCTCATGAAGCTTCTGAAAACGTTGTGGTGGTCTATGAACCCCTGACCAACCGCCGCCAACACTTTATTAAAGAGGCCTACAAAGACCTCTTTCACGGGGTAAAGAAGCTCTACTGGGTACCAAGCTACTTGGCACGCGAAGACCCTGATCAGCCAGTCTTATCCCCCGCTGAGTTGATTGAATATATGGATAACAAAGAGATTGCTGAGCCAGCCGAGTTGAACCAAGCCCTGAAGTTGCACATCCAGGAGCACATCAAGAGCGGCGACCTAGTTATCTGCATGTCTGGTGGTGGCGGTGGCTCCTTAGACGAATGGCTCCGCCAAGAGTTCAAGTAAAGCTACTCTGCCAGACTAGCTTTTACCGGTCCACCATTGGTTGAAGTAGGTGATTTGGCCGGTTTCATTCAGGTATGCCACAAAGATGCCGTCCGATTCTCGCAGCGTGCTATCGCTGCGTTGCCAATTGGCTCGACAGTGGTAGTAACCGTGCCCTTCCACAAAATCAAGCAAAACGACCTCAACTTTAATGTTTGATTGGGTTGCCAAATCCTTTTGCCATTGCGCCACAACAGCATCAGCGGTCGTCAGGGCTGCTTCGTAGGAGCCTTCATACCACTGTAAGTTAGGTGCTAGGGCAGTTTTGAGTAGTTCGAAATCCTTGTTCTGCCAGGCATTTTGCAGGGCCGTACAGACACGTTGGTGCTGTTCTTGCATCCCTACTCCTCCCAACCGTATTCGCTATAGGTTTGGCCGGCCAGCATTTGTTTAAAAGCGTAGGCAACAGAGGGAATTGTGTTCTCTGGCAGGTTAGCCGGGTCAAACCAGGCCAGCTCGCTATGCACGTGCGGCTCGGCGTTCGTCGGTTCGCCCTCCCAATGCTCGGCTTCAAAGTAGGTGTCGACCCAGTCGGAACCCATCGGGCCCGCTTCGCGCCGATGCATAGTGAAGACATACTTTAAGTCTGCGGTTTGGACATCAATGCCAATCTCTTCTTTGGCTTCACGTTTGGCACATTGCAGGAAGGACTCGTCTTTTTCGACTTTGCCCGAAGGTAGCCCGTAATAACCGTTCATCCAAGAGGTGTTGCTCCGCAACACAAAAGCCACTTTATCCTCATTACGGACAATAACGTAGCTGGCCACATATGGTTGGGCGGTGTCGTACTTCACCGGTTATCACCCTGGCCTTTAATCACATCCCGTTTTTTGCGGTCTTTAAGTTTTTCTACATTCAGCTGCATAACTTCTTCCAAACTCAGCCCAAGGCTGTGTGCCATGACGGCGATGTACCACACCACATCACCAAGTTCCTTTTTGAGTTCCGCCTTGTCTTCTGGCGAGACCTTGCCGTGCTTGTAGGCGACGATCTTTTTCCACTTTTCGACAACTTCACCGGCTTCTCCCGCTACGCCCATGGCCCAAATGGTTTTGTCCATAAGCGTGTCCGCATAATCAGGATCGGTATAAGCAGTCGTCAAGGCCAAAGCCTGGTATTCGTCGAGCGTCATGTCTTTATTCTACCTGATTCGTCGATGTTGATTGCCCCGGGTCGAAGGACTTCGATGGCATCGTCGACCACGCGGATGAGGGTGGATGGTTGGTGTCCCGACAGATCACCCCCTTCAACGTAAAAATTGACGTTATCACCGAAGTAATTCTGAGCTTCTTTTAGGGTGTCAGCTGGTTTGTGGGCGGGAAGGTTAGCGCTCGTGGTGAGTAGGGCGCCCGTTTGCTCAAGCAAGCTGACGAGCTCGGGCGGCCCTTGGACCACGCGGCAGGCCAAGCCACCTTTGGCTTGGTGCAGGTAAGCAAGTTCGGAGCCAGCCGGAATAATAATACTCAATGGATTAGGCCAAAATTGTTCCACAGCTTTGACATACCGGTGTTTGAGGCCAAGGTCAGACAATTGGTCGATGTTAGCGGCAATAACCGTACCTGGTTTATGTTCGCGAGCTTTAAGGCTGTAGAGGTGTTCGACAGCCGTTTGGTTGGAGGCTTGGCAGACTAGGCCATAAACTGTATCGGTCGGCATTACCCCGACGCTGCCATGCAACAGCAAGCTAGCTAAAGCACTATCGCTTAGCGTGTTAAGTATTTGCGGCATCTTGCTATTTTACTTCGCTCGGTGGTATTCCGCAATTACCGATACTAAGGAGAATTTATTGCAGGCCGAGGGTTTGGTCGCTTATGGAACCGCTGTTGAAATCGGTGCTATCGTTAGCTTTTTGCAAGTTAGCGTCCAGCTGGCTAGATGTGTCATCGACATCTTTGGTGGTAGCTGGCTGCGGTTTTTGGGCAATAGAGGCGGCTTGGTTGCTCGCTGATTGCCCAGCGTTAGATGCCGGAGTCTTTTTGGACTTCATGAAGACATAGACCACTAGAACAGCTAAGGCCACGGCAACAACGATGGCCAAGATAATAGCGACCATTGGTTTGCCATGCTTCTCAGGCTTAGTTTTAGGCGGGGCGGCCGGTGGTTCTGAGTCAACCCCATCAGGTGTGGCGACTGGAGCCTCTACTGGTGCTGCTTCCGCCGCCTCAGGTGCAGCAGTGGCTGGTTCAGTGACCTCTGTAGTTTCAGCGACTTCTGTAGCTTCAGATTCTGGAGCACTTACTTCAGCCTCCGGTTCGCTAACGGGGACAGTGGTGTCACTAACAGGAGTTGCTTCAAAGCTTGTGGCTGGAGGTACTTCCTCGCCAGGCGCCTCAGTTGGTGGTTCGGCTGGCGGCGCGTCGGTAACAGGAGTGGGCTTAGGAGCTTGAATGTCCATGACTTGACCGGTTGCGCCGGTTGGCGATGTTTGGTCGTTAGGCTGATTGTCCATTATTGGTTCCCTCCCGTTGTCCCTTGTGAAGTACTGTTGCCTGTGGCGTTATTTTCGCTACTTTCAGTCTTGGCTAATTGGTCGCGAATAGTTTTGAGCAATGGTTTAATGGTGTCGTTTACGTAACTTCGGATGGCCAGGGCATCTTGGCTGACTTTGGTAAGCGCCGACCGCGCTGCATCCAGTGAAGCCTTAAAGCCGTCTGGATCGCTCTTACAATCCATGGCAGACAGGTCTGTTACCGCTTGCTTGTATGTTGCTAAATCGGTGTTGAAAGTGGTGATCTTACCCTGTAGGGTCGCAATGTCAGCGTCGAGGGCAGTAGTATCAACATTTTTGGCTTTCAATTTGCCAGAAAGGTCAGTCAGGCGGTCAACCATGTTCTTGTAAACTTCACCACGGCTGGTTTCGATGCCCTTAACCCGGCCCTTTACCGAACTAATTAAGCCCTGGGCAGCCACACACTTGGTGGTGATCTTGGTCTTTTCCAAGGTTGTTAACTTGGTTTTAAGTTCAGCCTTACGGGCGGCCAGACGGTCGGCCAGTCCCTTGATATCATCTGAGGTGGCCTGGTTGCTGTCAGTCGAGTTAGTCGGTGTAGTCGCTTCGGCGGTCGTTTTATTGTCGCTACTCGACTCAGAGCTATTGCTGCCAGAGCTTGAGCCGCTTCCTTCTGCATAAATAGCTACTGTTGATAATACGGGCACAGCCAGCAGGGTTGCGAGGCCGATACCAATAATTCGTTTCATAAAAATTCTATCCCTTTTATCTTGACATGTAGGCTTATTGTCAATTCTACCATAAGCTTTATGAAGGAAGTAAATAATACCTGCCTTGGCGCGTAATCAGGCGTTCTTTTTGAAGGGTGGCTAAAACCACTTGAAGCCGTTGGTCTGGCAGTATTGTCTGAAGCTTCATTTCGGAGTGTTTGCTGCCAGCAAGCAGGCGTAAAACCTGTCCGCGCAGCTGGCGGTTTGAATCTGAAAATGCACTTTGTTTGGCATAATGTTTGCTTACCCGGCTGAGATTGCCGACTGAAGCCTTGAGGTAAGCTCCGTAATCCATGAGAGCCCAGTACCATTCACGCGGGTTAGCTTTATCTAGCGACGCCTGGACCAAGGGCAGTAGTTCGTTATCTGCTACTACCGTGTGGTCATTAAAAAAGTGATGGATAAAAACAGTCCGGATGTTGGTTTCAATAAAAGGGTGCGCTTCA
>DATIHS010000073.1:0-6758 GCA_035480475.1 Patescibacteria group bacterium | reverse complement strand
AATGAGCCAGTTATCTGCCTACGCCATCGGTGTTCCTCACTAATATCTACGGATTTCACTCCTACACTAGGAATTCCAATAACCTCTCTCATCCTCTAGCTGAGCAGTTTAGACAATGTGTATATGGTTGAGCCACACTCTTTCACTGTCTACTTACTCTGCCACCTACGCAACTCTTTACGCCCAGTAATTCCGGATAACGCTTGGATCCTCCGTATGACCGCGGCTGCTGGCACGGAGTTAGCCGATCCTTATTCATATGCTACCGTCAAAATCGTCACATATAAAAGCAGTTTACAACCCGAAGGCCTTAATCCTGCACGCGGCGTTGCTCCATCAGGCTTTCGCCCATTGTGGAAAATTCCCTACTGCTGCCTCCCGTAGGAGTCTGGGCCGTGTCTCAGTCCCAGTCTGGCTGATCATCCTCTCAGACCAGCTATTGATCACTGCCTTGGTGAGCCATTACCTCACCAACAAGCTAATCAAACGCAGGCCGTTCCCAAAGCGCCGAAGCTTTACTCCTTAGAGCACATGCGGTATTAGACACCATTTCTGGTGCTTATCCCTCACTTTGGGGTACGTTCCTACGCGTTACTCAGCCGTCCGCCGCTCGCCACCAGTCCGAAGACCGTGCTGCCGCTCGACTTGCATGTATTAAGCACGCCGCCAGCGTTCATCCTGAGCCAGGATCAAACTCTCCAAAAAAATTTGAATGTTGTTTGATTGCTCTCAAAACATATCAAAAAATGAACTGACGTTGATTTGCACTACTCAATTTTTAATGAGCATTTGGAGAAACTGTTTCCAGACCTCAAAACTCTTAGGTGATATTACGATGATCGGGTATCTATTGTCAAGGTGTTTTTTGCTGAAAACGTCGTTTTAGTTACATCAGGCTTCAGCGGGGGCTTCTTCATCGATCGAATCGTCGTCTTCCACCACATCTACCAACGCAAGCGCGACCACTTCATCACCGTCGTTCAAGCGCATGATCCGCACTCCTTGCGTCGAGCGACCAAGCTCAGAAATATCCTTCAACCCAAGGCGAATCGTCTGGCCTTGCGAAGAAATGATGATTACCTCTTGGGATTCATCTGTTAGTGTCTTAACACCAATTAAGTTGCCTGTCTTACTATTGACCACTGCTGAACGGATACCGACGCCGCCACGAGCGTGAGCAGTAAACTGAGCAATCTTCGTACGCTTGCCGAAACCGTGCTGGCTGATGACAAAAATACTCGAACCAGCCTGGACCACATCCATGCCAATTACCTGGTCACTGGCACGCAAGCGGATACCGCGCACACCACGTGACACGCGGCCCATCGGCCGGACATCACGCTCATGGAAACGGATAGCCTGTCCTTGGGCGGTTGAAATCACAACTTCGTTGTCGCCGTCAGTCATGCGGATCCATTTCAGCTCATCGCCGTCATCGAGATTAATGGCGATTAAGCCGCTATTGCGCACATTCTGGTATTGCTCAAAGGGCGTTTTCTTCACTACACCTTGAACGGTACACATAAAGAGATTGCCGTTGTTAGACTGTTTGCTGACATTAATAACTGAACTGACGACTTCCTCGGGTTGCAACTGCAGCAAGTTCACGATGGCGATACCCTTGGCGTTGAGGTTGGTTGCCGGCACTTCGTAGGTTTTCAAACGGAAGACGCGACCTTTGTTCGTGAAGAACAATAGATAGTCGTGCGTGCTGGCGTTGACCACGTGCTCAATGACGTCTTCTTCGCGAGTAGTCATGCCCCGCCGACCCTTACCGCCACGCCCTTGACGCTTATACTCAGCAACTGGACTCCGTTTAATGTAGTTAGCCGATGTCAACGTAACAACAACTTGCTCATCTGGCACAAGGTCTTCGTCGCTCATGCGGCCAAGTTCGCCGGCGATAATCTGCGTGCGGCGCTCGTCGCCAAAGCGCTTCTTCATGTCCACCAGCTCATCCTTAATAATCGCCAGAATTTTTTGCACATCAGCCAAGATAGCTTCCAACTCCCCAATAAGCTTCAATAGTTCAGCCAATTCGTCTTCAATCTTCTGACGCTCCAACCCCGCCAATGTGCGCAGCTGCATGGCCAAAATTGCCTTGGCCTGAATCTCGCTCAAGGAGAACTTGGCTATTAAGTTAGCCTGAGCTTCCTCGGTGGTTTCGCTAGAACGGATCGTCGCTATTACTTCATCGATGTGATCGAGCGCAATTTTCAAACCCTCTAGAATATGTGCACGGTCACGCGCCTTACGAAGCTCGTATTCGGTGCGTCGGCGAACAACGTTCTGACGGTGCTTAATGTGCTCATTGATAATATCCTGAAGACCCAGCACGCGTGGCTGGATACCGTCGATCAGAGCCAACATGTTGTAGTGGAAGGCCACCTGAAGCGGCGTTAGCTTATAGATTTGATTGAGGAGTTTTTTGGGATATGCATCTTTCTTGAGGTCGATGACAATTCGGACAACGCCACGAGCGCTTTCATCACGAATATCAGAGATGCCGTTCACCTTTTTGTCTTTCACGAGGTCGGCAATTTTTTCGACTAAACCGGCCTTGTTAACGGCATATGGTATTTCGGTAATAATAATACGCTGCCGGCCCTTGCTGGCTTCCTCAATGTTAGCAACACCACGGACCATAACACCACCACGCCCGGTTGCAAAAGCGCGACGGATAGATTCTTGACCGTAAATAATACCACCGGTTGGAAAGTCCGGGCCTTTGATGTACTTCATCAGATCATCGAGTGTGGCGTCAGGCTTTTCGATCTGGCAAATGGTGGCGTCCACCAGTTCATTGAGGTTGTGCGGCGGAATGTTAGTGGCCATGCCGACGGCGATACCAACCTGCCCGTTCAACAGCAAGTTCGGCAGTTTAGCTGGCAAAACTTCCGGCTCTTGTTGTGAGCCGTCGAAGTTGTCACGGAACGGCACGGTGTCTTTGTCGATGTCTTCCAGCAAGGCTTCGCTGGCACGCGTCATACGCGCCTCTGTGTAACGATAGGCAGCCGCCGGGTCGCCGTCCATCGACCCGAAGTTCCCTTGCCCATCTACCAGCATATAGCGAGTCGAGAATGGCTGCGCCAAGCGCACCATGGAGTCATAGATGGCCGAGTCACCATGCGGGTGATACTTACCCATCACTTCACCGACGATCTGAGCGCTCTTGGTGTGCTTGCCGACCGATCGCAGACCAGCTTTATCCATAACATATAGAATGCGGCGATGCACCGGCTTGAGCCCGTCGCGCACGTCCGGCAAGGCACGTGCCACAATGACGCTCATAGAGTACTGAAGATAGCTCGTTTCCATCTCGTCTTCGACAGAGCGATGCACAATCGATCGCGAAAAGTTGTTCGCTTCTACAGCGTTTTCCATAGGGTTCGTAGGAGTTGTAGCTTGCTGATCGTCTTCCATATTAGATGTCCAAATCCTTCACAAAAGTTGCCCGTGACTGAATAAAGTTCTTACGCAATGCCACTTCGGTACCCATCAGTTTGTTGAAAATGGCGTCGGCCTTCTCAGCATCCTCAACCTTCACCTGGATAAGCACACGGTTGGTCGGATCCATAGTGGTTTCCCACAGCTGATCGGCGTCCATTTCGCCCAGACCCTTATAACGCTGAACCGTCGCGCCAGCCTGTTTAATACGGTCGTCTTTAGGATCAACTTTGACGCCTTTGGCTTTGCGATCAGCGATCAGCTTGTTGAGCAGCTCGTCACGCTCTTCTTCACTGTAAGCATACTCTTTTTTCTTGCCAGTGATGACGGCAAAGAGCGGAGGCTGAGCGGCATAGAGATGTCCACCCTCGATGACGGGGTACATGTGCCGGAAGAAAAGCGTCATGAGCAATGTGCGGATGTGGGCGCCGTCGACATCGGCGTCGGTCATAATGACGATGCGCTCATAACGAAGGCCAGCCATGTCGAATTGTTCGCCAATACCGACACCCATGGCTTTAATCAGATTCAAGATCTCTTGATTGGCTAGCATTTTATCAAGCCTAGCCCGTTCAACATTCAAAACCTTACCACGAAGCGGTAGAATGGCCTGAAAACGGCTATTGCGGCCGTCTTTGGCGGAACCACCAGCTGAGTTACCCTCAACGATGAACAGTTCAGCTTCGGTGCGGTCTTTGGTTGCACAATCGGCCAACTTACCTGGCAAACTGGCGCCTTCGAGAACACCCTTTCGAATGATGTTGTCACGAGCGGCACGAGCGGCTTTGCGAGCACGAGCAGCAAGCAAAGCCTTGCCAACGATTTTCCGCGCTACGGCAGGGTGTTCCTCGAGGTAGTAGTTGAAGTACTCAGTCATGACCTGCTCAACGTAGGCACGGACTTCGGGGTTACCAAGCTTGTTCTTTGTCTGACCTTCAAACTGGGCTTCGGGCAACTTGACCAAAATGACTGCGGTCATGCCTTCACGACAGTCTTCACCAGTGAGGTTTTCTTCTTTTTCTTTCAGCAAACCATTTTTACGGGCATAGTCATTAATAACCCTGGTGAGGGCCGAACGGAAGCCTGTCAGGTGCGAACCACCTTCAGGGTTCACAACGTTGTTGGCGAAGGCCTTGATAGTCTCAGTAAAGCCGTCAGTGTACTGAGCGGCAATTTCGATTTGGTCGCCTTCGACTTCTCTATCAACGTAAAAAACATCGTCGTCGACGACTTCTTTACCGAAGTTTAGATGTGTGACATAAGACTTTATACCGCCTTCGAAATAAAAACTGTACCTTTTATCGTGCTTTTCGTCATAAATCGAAGTTCTAATACCCTTGGTGAGGTATGCCTGATGGCGCAGGCGGTCTAAAATAGTTTCGTAGCTAAATTTGATAGATTCAAAAATAGTTTCGTCCGGATAAAAAGTGATCTCGGTACCCGTTTGGGTAGTTTTGCCGACTGGTTTGAGGTCGCCTAGCGGGATACCCCGTTCATATTCTTGGCGGAAGGTTTTGCCGTCGCGATGAATCGTCGCGATAAGTTTACTAGACAAAGCGTTTACTACACTTACGCCGACACCGTGCAGACCACCAGAAACTTTATAGCCACCGCCACCGAACTTACCACCCGCGTGCAACACAGTCAGCACCGTTTCAACAGTACTCTTACCAGTCTTGGGATGAATATCGGTTGGGATACCACGGCCATTGTCGATAACCGTAACTGAACCGTCCTTGTGAAGGACTACTTTAACTTCAGTCGCAAAGCCACCTAAAGCCTCGTCGATACCGTTGTCGACAATTTCCCACACAAGATGATGCAGTCCCTCTATACCGGTGCTACCGATATACATACCGGGCCGCTTACGAACCGGCTCGAGCCCTTCAAGCACTTGAATTTGATCTGCGGTATACGATTTTTGTGTAGCAGCCACTATGAAAGACCCTCTCGAGATTTAACTTCCCACTTACGGATAATTATAGAGAATACCAGATGGTTGCGCAACTTGAAAGCTCGGTTTAGGAGTGTTTTTTCAAGTTGAACTAGGCGTCTGGGGTTTCTCGACGATGTAGATTGCCCTCTTGATCGATGAAGATGGTGTCTTCGGCGTCGCCAGTGTGAGCACCGCCGTTCAGGTTGATCTCCCCTTCATTTGGCTTTTTGCGAGGAGGGAGTTCAGGTAATTGTGACTCTTCATGTGCCGATTTTGGTGACGCGGGCTTAGGTGCCGCTGGCGCCGGCCTTAATGGGATATCAGGCGTAATGGCAGGCTGCTCTGGACTATTCGACAGCCTTGCTGCAACCGACTCAGCCGAGTCATCAGCTTCTTCGAGAGTAGGTAGCGGCGCAGCTTTTTTATGCGGCAACGGATGTAGTTTGCGTTCATGGTGCATTGCGGCGGCAGCATGGGGCTGTTTCGCAAGGGACGGTTCCGTAGCGGCGCTTGCTTCTACTGCGGCTGGCTGGTGTGTTGCTATAGGTTCAACTGGTGACTTTAGAAGACCACCGGTATGATGTGTGACGGGAACCGGAGACGGAAGCGCCTCCGAAGTTGACTGAACAACAGGACTTGGTACGTTTGATGGCGGCACGGATGTCGGATTGGATTGGAGGGGAGCTGGCGCAGGTGTGGGGGCACCAAAATTAGGTTTTTTTGACCATGGCGATGGCGGCAGAGTTGGGACGTCAGCCCCCTTCTTGGCCAGCCACTCATCAAGAAATGAGCCGGTACCGACGGGCGCTGGTGCGGGTTTCGGTGCTACTGGAGTGGTCGGCAGAGAGCTAGCGTCAAAGGCAGGATTTGAACCGAACGAAGCGGGCGAAGGTGTCGCGCTTGGAGCGCTACCAAATGCCGGCGTGGGCCCACCGAAGCCGTTTGGCGCTGGCGATTTAAACGGATTCGCTGAGGCGAAGGCAGGCGGCTCAGGTAACGTAGCCATGCGGTCAAAAATTTCCTTCTCTACTACCGATTTTGGTCGGCCGTACTTTGCTGCTGAGAGCTGTTTCAAAGCCTCTGCGAGCTTATAATTTGGGCTACCGAGCGGTGGCAACGTTGCCATACTAAAAGGCTGCGTCGGCACGCCGCCAATCATCGTACGAATTACGGCGTTGTGATTAGGAATACGCAAAAGATCATTCCCGTCAAAAATTGGCTCAAAATAACGCGATAGCGGCTCAACATCCACCTGACCAATACGGAATGACACAATCGTACCAATATTACCAAAGACGGCGTCGCGGATTTCTTCGGTCAACTGCGTGGTGAACTGGTTAGCAACAATGAGGTCTAGGTGATACTTTCGGGCCTC
>DATIHS010000072.1:0-18698 GCA_035480475.1 Patescibacteria group bacterium | reverse complement strand
CTGGTCATGACAATCTTCTTCACGCTTTTGCCGTGTGCTTCCAGCTGTTGCAGGTCTTCGTTAATTTGTGAAGCCCGCTGCTTATACTTAGCGGCCTTTTCGTAATCTTCTGTATCGACTGCGTCATCAATGCGGGTATTGACGAGTTTTAGCTCCTTTTGGAGTTTTCGCACTTCAGGCGGAGTTTTCCCCTTATCGACGCGTAGGTGCGCCGCCGTCTCATCCAGCAAGTCAATGGCTTTGTCGGGCATAAAACGATCGTTAATATAACGTTTGGAGAGGTTGACGGTATCATCAAGGACTTCGTCACTGATTTTGACACCATGGAATTGCTCATAGTGCTTTCGCAATCCCTTCAAAATAGCTAACGTCTCAGGCAGGTTGGTTTCAGGCACTTGGATTGGCTGGAAACGGCGCTCTAGGGCAGCATCTTTCTCGATGTGCTTTGTGTATTCGGCAGTCGTCGTTGCGCCAATAACTTGAATTTTACCGCGGGCCAACGCCGGTTTCAGGATATTACCAGCGTCCATAGCGCCCTCCGCGGCTCCAGCACCTACAATCAAGTGCAGCTCGTCAATAAAGACAATGGTCTTGCGGTCGTTTTCGAGTTCGGCCATGACCTTTTTCAGTCGCTCTTCAAATTCACCGCGGTATTTCGTCCCGGCAATCATACCAGCCAGATCGAGCATCACAATCCGCTTATCCAGCAGACTGTCGGGCACATCCTCGGTAACAATACGTTGGGCGAGGCCTTCCACAATGGCAGTCTTACCTACACCCGGCTCACCAATCAGTACTGGGTTATTCTTGGTGCGTCGGTTCAAAATAGTCACCACGCGCTTAATCTGGTTTTCTCGGCCCACCACAGGATCAAGCTTGCCTTCACGAGCCTGTGTGGTCAGATCGGTGCCAAAGAAATCCAGCGCAGTTTTGCGTTGTTTCTTGGTGCGGCGGCGCGTTTCCGTGGCACCTTCACCGCTTTCTTCATACTGTTGCCGGTTCAGGAACTGCTCAATCTCATTATTCAACGTTTCCACATCAACGTTCATATCCAACAAAAGCTTGGTGGCACGAGCATTCTTTTGACTCAGAATACTGTAGAGAATGTGCTCAGTACCGGTATATTCTTGGCTGAACTCCTGGGAAACTTCCTGCGCCATTTTGAGCGTGAGCTTGGCAGTTTCGCTCAAACCCTTACCGCCGAGGTTAATAACGAGTGTTTTTGGCGTCAGGTTCAGTACCAGGCGGGCACGGTCAAGCGTCACACCTGCATCAGATAAAATTTTGGCTCCCATGCTGCCATCCTGGGCCAGCACTCCGAGCAAAAGATGTTCGGTGCCCACGTAGGCACTCCCAAAACTACGGGCAATCGCGTCTGCATGCCGCAGGCTATGGAGAGCGTTGTCAGTTAAGTGGTTCAAAAATTCCTGAAAGTCAGGACTGTTTGGCATCATAAATGTATTTCCTACCCTTCAGCGAAGCTTTTATATCTCGCTACATTCATTATACCAACTAGCACTCGCGGGTCAAGAGTGCTAAATTACTTATTCTGTCGGGGGTGCAAGTTCTTGGTCGAGTCTTTTTGATTGCCACGTAAAATACAGCTCAAGGTCTGTATCAGAGGGATACCGCGCGACACATGTCGGAAACTCAGCATCGATTAAATTTTGGTGAAGGATTTGTTCGTCTTCGTTTCTCAGAAAGATGTAGGTTCCTTCGCTATCGTCAAAACCGGTGTAAAAAATATGGTTAAACTCCGGCGCACGTGTGAATGTATACACCCAGGTATTGGCGTGCGTGAATTCCAAAGGCTCTCCCTCCGTACTCACGACACGGATTACCGGAGATGGTTCACGATGAATAAGCGGCCAGCCTTCTCTGTTTTCGGACATAATCAAATCACTATAGCGTAGAACTGCAAATTAGCCATGAGCAGTTAGGGTTTTTCTTCAGTCTCTTTGGCTTCTTCGGTGCCATGTTCTTCAATTGCTTCGAGTAGTGAAGATTCCAATTGCTCTTTCTTCTTCAGTTTTGGTGGAGAAATTTTAGTTGGACCTTCAGGTGCTGCGGCAGCTTGGGTTTGTTCGGCAGTAATATCTAGTTCGTAGCCACTTAATTTGCTGGCCAAACGGACATTTTGACCGCTCTTGCCAATCGCAATACTCAACTGGTCCTCTGGCACAATCACTTTGGCCTTCTTGTTGGCCTCATCGAGTTCAACTTTTGTGACCTTGGTGGGGCTAAGGGCATTTGTGATGTACGTTACCGTGTCATCGTTGTAGACGACAATGTCAATTTTCTCTTGCTCACCAACTTCGCTCATGACAGCATTCACGCGTGTACCGTGGCCACCAACAAAGGTTCCTACAGGATCAACGCCCGGTACGCTACTAGCTACTGCGATCTTGCTTCGTACACCAGCTTCGCGGGCAATGCTCTTAATTTCAACCGCTCCATTTTCCATTTCAGGAACCTCTGCGCGGAACAACCATTCAATAAACTGTGTGCTACCTCGGCTGACAACGAGTTGTGGTCCTCGGAAGCCACGCTCAACATCTTTCAGAAAGACCTTCAAGCGTTGGCCGGGATAGTAGCGCTCGCCCTGGATTTGTTCGCTGCGCGGCATAATGGCCTGGGCCTTGCCAAGGTCGATGCGGACTATATTACCTTCCACGCGAGCAACAATACCGTTGACGACGGTACCAATTTTATCTTCATATTCAGTCATGATAATTTCGCGTTCCGCTTCACGTAAACGTTGCAGGATCACTTGTTTGGCGGTCTGCGCAGCGACGCGGCCGAACTCTTCAACTTTTTCATGGATCTCAATCGTATCACCCACTTTGGCATTCTTTTTCATAACCTGCGCGTCTTTGACATTGATTTCAAAACGGTCATCACCGACTTCTTTAACCACCTCTTTGCTTACATAAGCGTCGACTTCGCCTTTATTCAGGTTCATGCTCACCCGGACTTCCTGCTCACGATCTCCGTAGTCGCGACGGTAGGCAGCGGCCAAGGCTTGTTCGACAATCTCTTGGACGACGTCTTCGGGCAAATTCTTTTCTTCGGCAATGGTCTTAACGGCCATAGCCAGTTGTTTAATATCTAGATCCATCTTGTTTCCTTTCACTCACTAGGTATGAAAAAAGCCGACCTGCCGGCCGACTTACGTCACACATTAGTGTACTCTGACTACAGTTCAATGTCAATGTCAGCATTGATAACGCGTGCCAGTCGTCTCCAAGCATGTACGCCACGCAATGAAGGAAAAACCGTTAAATTATTACCAGCTAACCGTTTGTGCTCCACTCGTGGACGCCTCAGCGTTGGCATAAACCTCACCATGAATTCCTCACGTATTGCCTCGCTTGCTTCGGAAGCTGGTCCTGTTTCTAGCAATACTAAGAAATCATCGGTTGCAACAAAAGGCTTCTCCGAAGAATCTTCCGCCTCGTTGTCTGAGGGCAAACCAAGCCCCTGATAGACCTCTAGCTGTGGATTATCATCCGCTTTGAGCCATGGTGAGGGAAGCTTCCAGCCATCAAAAAATTCCGTACCCACCTCACGAAAGGGTAGGCGTTTTGCATCAGGCTGCAAAATGGAGAACGCCATAATCTCACCCAGACGTTTATGAACTGCTCCTTGCACATGACAATCAATTTGCGCAAACCGTTCAGCCATTTCTGGCTCGATATTTTCAATGATTGCTCTTGCCTGTCCCAGAGCAGGATCAACTTCAATACTCATTTGTACTTTTATACCATATTTGTCAATACTTGTCATGCTTTTGGTACAATGGGTGTCTATGGCCAAAGATGTTAAGAGACTGTATGAACAATTTCAACCAAATAAATATCTCTTGGACCTCACCGTTGACCGTGAGGCCATGACCTTTCATGGCCGTGTTATTATCACTGGTCGCAAAACTGGACGACCGAGCCAGCGATTAACCTTTCACCAGACCAATCTAAAAATCACGCGTACCCATATAACAAAACACGACAAAAAGGATGATGAAGTTTTGGATGTTGACCGCGTCAACGTACAGAAGAGCTTTGATGAAGTACGTTTGCATACAAAGCAGATGATGCGACCGGGCTTGTATACCGTCCGTCTAGATTTTGAAGGCCGTATCACGCGTCAGATGAACGGCATGTATCCTTGTTTTTTTGACTATAAAGGCAAGCAGCGAAAATTGATTGCCACCCAGTTTGAATCACACCATGCGCGTGAAGTATTCCCGTGCATTGACGAACCGGAAGCCAAGGCAGTTTTTGAGCTTACCTTGACCTCGGCAGCACGTGAAGCAGCGCTTTCCAACACTCCCGCCAAAAGCCAAACTACCAAAGGCAATAAGCTCACCACCGTCTTTGAGCCAACCCCTCGTATGAGCACTTATTTACTGGCTTTTGTATTTGGTGAGCTCACTTATAAGGAAGCCAAAACTAAAGATGGTGTCGTTGTTCGGACGTATGCCACGCCAGATAATGTACAGCACACCACTTTTGCACTTGAGGTTGCAGTGAAATGCCTCGAGTTTTATGAGGAGTACTTCGGCATTAAATATCCATTAGCAAAGTGTGATTTTATTGCTTTACCAGATTTTGCGGCCGGTGCTATGGAAAACTGGGGGTGCATTACGTTCCGAGAGCAGACCCTGCTGGTCGACCCAAAGAATACTACTCTGGCTACCAAGCAATATGTCGCCTTTGTCGTCGCCCACGAGCTCACTCATCAATGGTTCGGCAACCTGGTGACGATGCGTTGGTGGACGGACCTTTGGCTAAATGAAGGTTTTGCCAGCTGGATGGAATACTTGGCAGTCGACCACCTGTTTCCTGATTGGCAGGTATGGACGCAATTTATTGTGGACGAGCAGCAGCAGGCGCTTAAGTTGGATGCCCTGGAACACACCCACCCGATTGAGGTTACTGTGCACCACCCCGACGAAATCCGAGCTATTTTCGATGCTATCAGTTATAGCAAAGGGGCCAGTGTCATTTTGATGCTACACGAATACTTGGGACACGACGCCTTTCGCGATGGATTGCGCCATTACCTCGATACGCATAAATATGGCAATACCGATACCATAGACCTCTGGTCTAGCCTGGAAGAGATCTCGGGCAAACCCGTGCGCGACTTTATGCATGCCTGGACGTCGCAGTCTGGTTTCCCGCTCCTCTCAGCACACCTTGACGAAGAAGGCATCGAACTGCAACAGGAGCGTTTCTACATTAACCCAAAACACCATAAGCATGCGGAGCAGATATGGCCGATTCCGCTACAGACTAATGTCGAAACACCTCTGGAGGCCCTTGAGAAGACCAAAGCAAGTTATAAATTACGCGATCATTCTGAACTTAAATTTAACAGCGGGCAGAGTGGTTTTTACCGGGTTGCCTATAACGCCACGCACGTGCAACGGCTTGGAGAGCTCATCAACAAGGGCCATCTTCAGCCGCTCGATCGGTTAGGGGTGTTGACAGACTTGTTTGAAGCCGCCAAAGCCGGACGGTCTGACACCGTTGATGCCCTCCACTTTTTGAGCCACTTTGGCCAAGAAGACAATTACGCGGTCTGGGACACTATTGCTACCGCCATCGGCAATATGCGGCTTATTATGGACGACGAGAACCTACGTGAAAGTATGAAGCCTTATTTGCGCCAGCTAGTGGCCCCCCAGCTAGAACGCCTCGGGTGGGAGCGTCGCAAGGAGGACAGCCACTTTGATAAGCTATTACGCCCGATTATCTTAGGCCTTGCAGCAAGTGCCGATGAACCAAACATTGTGAAGCGCTGCCAGGACTTGTTTGCCGAAATTGACGATGCCGAAGAGATCGCACCGGACCTACGGTCTGTGGCCAACAAATCAAAGGTCAAGCGGGGTTTAGACATTGACCCTGACCTGCGTGGAACAGTGTTTGGCACTGTTGCCCGCTTAGGCGGTGAAACTGAGTTTCGCAAACTGGTACAGCTTCACAACGTATCAAATTCGAGCGAAGAGCGAACTACTTTGGCGGCAGCTATTACGGGCTTCCAGCAAACTGAGCTCATTGAACGCGGCTTGGCCATGATTGATTCGCCAGATGTCCGCTTACAAGATGTCGCGTTTTGGTTGGCCTACAGCTTTCTCAACCGCCACGGCAAGCAGTTGACCTGGCAGTGGATCAATCAAAAATGGGATTGGCTGAGTGAAAATTTGGGTACAGACCTGAGTTTTTACCGTATGCCCATCTACACCGCCCGTGTCTTTAGCGATCCACGCTTTATTAACGAATACAAAGAGTTCTTCAAGCCGCGACTGCAACCAGCCCTCGAGCGTTCCTATCGCCAAGGTCTCGAGATGTTAGAGTGGCAAAGTGCGTGGAAACAACGTGCTCTACGTGAAGTCCAAGCTTTTTTTGCCAGTCACCAAGCTTAAAGCCCCGCCAAAAAATTGCTGACGCGTGGTGGTGTACCCGTTAACTCCACCGCGGCAAGCGCATATGAACCTTGCCACTTTAAACCGTGAAGAAAGACTTCTGCGGCAAAACGCATGCGCGACAGTTTACGATTAGTGATGTACTCCAAGCCAGCTCCTGCCCAATTAGTCCGCCGATATTTAACTTCTACAAAATAGAGGCACTGCTGTTTTTTGGCGATAATATCTATCTCGCATAAAGCGGTTTTCCAGTTCATATATTGAATAAAATAACCGCGTTGGCTCAGAAACTCAGCCGCAATTCGTTCTGCTTCACGTCCGGTTTGGTAGCTGTTCATGTCGCCACAGTAGCAGAGCGACATTAAACAAAGATTAAACTGTCAAAAATTCCTTGATGGGTTTGTAGCTCTTACGGTGTAGCTCACAAATACCAAAATCCTTTAGGGCGGCCCGATGACGAGCAGTACCGTATCCGACATGTTTCTCAAAGGCATAGTCTGGGAATAATTGGGCTTGTTCGCCCATAAAACGGTCACGCCGCACCTTAGCAACAATACTTGCCGCGCTCACGATCGGATGCAAACGGTCTCCGTCAATAACACAGCGCACGTTGAGGAACTCGGTTGGGCAATAGTTCAAATGGCCGTCCATAATAATCTCGTCATCCGCGCGGGCACTTAAAGCTCGTAAGGCACGGGCGACCGCTAGTTTTGTCGCCGCGGTCAGGCCTAAGTTGTCAATTTCAGAGGCAGTTACCCAGCCTTCGCCCAGGTGACAGGTCGCTTCTAACAGCTGTAAAAAGGCTTCACGCTGGGCTCTGGTGAGCTCTTTGGAGTCGGCCAAACCATCCGGAAGCTCAGTATGTGCTTTCGCAGCGACGACCACCAAAGGTCCCGCCCAGCACCCACGTCCAACTTCATCAATGCCAATCACACTGCTCATGCTTACATGGTAACAAAAAACCGCCCAGCGGCGGCTTTATTTACGCGTGGTGTTTGCTTTATTCTTTGGCATCTTCTTTTGGCTCATCAGCAGTTTCTTGGTGCTGTGCCAGGGCTGCCTCTGCCTTGGCTTCAATCTTGGCCTCCTCGGCCGCCTTTTCTGCTGCCCGCGTCTCGGCTTCAGCAGCCACAGCGGCTTTGGCTTCAGCTTCAGCCTTCTCGGCCTCGATATCTCGGACGTCATTCACAGATTCGCGGTCAAAATCACGACCCGTCAGACGGGCCGACTTACCAGTACGGGCGCGCATGTACGTCAAATAATTGCGACGGACTTTACTGCGCTTGGTCACTTCAATTTTAGTAACAAGCGGGTTGTGTAGCATAAAGGACTTTTCAACCCCAACGCCACTAGCAATACGTCGGACGGTAATACGACTCGTGTGCGAGCCTTTGCGGTCTGTTCGGATTACGAGGCCTTGGAAGACCTGAATGCGCTCCTTATTGCCTTCACGGATCTTCTGGTGCACTTTGACGGTATCACCAGAACGGACGTCAACAACTTGCGCCTTCTTGTACTTTGCCTCAACTTTTGAAATCACCGATTCCATAGACCAAAATAGCTTACCCTAATCTGTTATTTTTTGCAACACTTTATAGGCTAATGGCTTTCACGTATGATTAGACCCATGGATTATGGAAAAGAGGCGCTGAAGAGACATAAGCAGCTCAGGGGTAAACTAGCGATTGCTCTTAAAGACAAACTTGATACGAGAGATAAACTGAGCATTTATTACACGCCGGGCGTTGGTGCTGTTTCGAGTTATGTCGCCGAACATCTGGATGAAGCGCGTGATTATACATGGCTCAACAATTCGGTAGCCGTTATTAGTGATGGTTCAGCAGTACTTGGTTTAGGTGATATTGGTCCACTCGGCGCCTTGCCTGTCATGGAAGGCAAAGCGATGTTGTTTAAGCATTTTGGGGGCATTGATGCTGTGCCCATAGTCTTAGACGTGCATACTGCTGATGAGATTGTCGCAGCCGTATGTGCCATTGCGCCTAGCTTTGGTGGCATCAACTTGGAAGACATTGCTGCTCCCAAGTGTTTTGAAGTCGAAGACCGGGTGAAAGCCGCCTTAAACATCCCTGTTATGCACGATGACCAACACGGTACCGCCGTGGTTGTATTGGCGGGTTTGATCAACGCCATGAAGGTGACAAAGCGTGAGCTGAAATCGTGCCGAATCGTGTGTGTGGGTGCGGGGGCAGCCGGTACGGCGGTGATGAAGTTAATTAACCACTACGCTGGCCCGGAAATCCTAGCAGTCGATAGCAAGGGGATTGTCAGTTCGGGACGTACTGACCTAAACGACGAAAAGCGTAAACTACTGGAATTTACCAATAAGGAAGATATTGGCGGCTCGCTCGACGATGCCTTAAAGGGTGCTGATGTATTTATCGGTGTATCACGAGCCGGCTTGGTAACAGCTGCTATGGTAAAAAGCATGGCCAAAGACCCCATCATTTTTGCTATGGCCAATCCTGTGCCTGAAATTATGCCTGATGAAGCCAGAAAAGCGGGGGCAGCTGTGGTAGCAACTGGACGCAGTGACTTTCCGAACCAGGTTAACAACTCTCTTGCCTTCCCCGGCATCTTTAGGGGGGCCCTCGACAATAGGGTAAATATGATTACCGACAATCATAAAATTGCTGCCGCCGAAGCGATCGCTTCATTAGTAGAGTCACCAACTGCCGAAGAAATCATTCCCAGCCCGCTTGACGAACGTCTGGTTCCAGCGATTGCAAAAGTTATCGTTTAGCCAACCACACGGTAGATTTCATCAAGGGTGGTTTCGCCAGCAATAACTTTAAGAACGCCGTCTTGCAACATGGTGCGCATGCCGCTGGCAATGGCGGCAGCTTCAATTTCTTGGGTCGTCGGCTGTTTACCACTCGTGAGGAGTTCCGCGACTTTGCCAATCATTAAGAACTGTTCCCTCAAGGCTATTTGCCCTTTGAAGCCAAACGGGTTGTCGGCTGAGCTAACGGGCTTATACAGTTGAAGGTTGTCGAGTGAAGGTTTTTCTATGTCGGCGGGTAAGGTCTCGATGACCTCACCAAGCTTCTGCAAAATAGCTTCGTCCGGCTGGTAGGCCTGTTTGCTAGTGTCATCCAAGCGACGTACCAAGCGTTGGGCCATTATCAAACGAATAGCCGAAACAAAGAGAGGATTCTGACCAATAACATCCATAAGACGGGTTAAAGCAGCCGCTGCGGAGCTGGCGTGGAAGGTAGAGAGTACAAGATGGCCGGTCAGCGACGCTTGCAAGGCTGTTTTGGCGGTGTCCAGATCACGGATTTCACCGACCATGACAATATCAGGGTCTAGGCGCAAGACGGCGCGCAGCTTTTCGGCAAAACTGGTTTCAGTCGAAGCTTGTGAGGTCACTGAAATTTGGGTAATTCCTGCAAATTGGTATTCAACAGGATCCTCGATGGTGATAATTTTGCGTTCCTCGGTATTGAGCGAATTGAGCATTGAATAGAGGGTGGTGGTTTTGCCTGAACCAGTTGGTCCAACGGCAAGTACGAGGCCACTCGGTTTTGCGATAATATCGTCAACGACTGCCCGCTCGCGTTCCGATAGACCAAGCCGATCGAGGCTGTACATAGATTGGTCCATGTTAAAGATGCGCATAACGATATCCATACCATTAATGGTCGGTACCGTTTCAAGGCGCACATTTACGTCAACGTCATCACCATCTTCCATCTTAATATGTTGGGCAATATGACCTTGTTGGGCCTCAGCTGAAGCGGTTGATATATTGCCTGCGCTGGCAATCGCCGAGACGAGGACACGATATTTGTCGAGTTCAATTTCGGCAATTTTGTGGAGTACACCATCAATACGGAAACGAACCCGGGCGTGCGCGCGTTGGGCTTCCACATGGATGTCCGAGGCGTTCAGGTGGTGGGCCTGTTGGACCAAATAGGCAAGCATGTCGTCAGCCTTAACTTGCTCTAAGGTTATAGAAACTTCGCGTACTTGGTCTTCGCTGCCGGCAGACGATATGGAAATATCATGGTATTCGACCTTCTTGGGCGGGTCGTAGAGTTTCATGTATTCGTTGTAGCCAACGTCAGAAATAAGTAAGAAGGTCACGCGCTGGTCTAAAAAGCGTTGTCGGAGCATGGTCATAGTCTGCTGGGAAGTCATATTGGTAATGCCAAAGGTAACGTTGTGGTCGTCTGCGGCTATTGGGATCACACGCAACTGATAAAGATCTTGTACTTCAAGGAGGTCTTTATAAAGCTTTTTTTCGCCAGGCACCGATGTGTCCGCATACTGCAAATTCAGAATACGCGCACGGCGCTGCGTACTCAGCTCTTCATCACGACGGGCATCTTGGCTCATTGCTACTATTTAACCATAAGCAGTTGCTGCTACCAATGCCGTGCTAGGATGAAGTTATGCCAAGGGAGCTCATCCTCATTGCCCACAACGTCCGAAGCACCCATAACGTGGGGTCTTTGCTACGGACAGCTGAGGGGCTGGGCGTTAAAAAGGTCTACTTGACCGGATACGCGCCATATCCTGTCTCAACAGACGATCATCGGCTGCCACATCTCGCGCAAAAAATGCATAAACAAATCCAGAAAACGGCGCTCGGTGCCGAATCACTGGTGGCCTGGTCGCAACAGACCGATGTTCTCGGCCTGATTAAGGAGCTAAAACTAGCCGGTTACTGGATGGTAGCCTTGGAACAAACGCCGGATGCAGAAGCCATAACCAGCTGGAAGCCACCACAGAAAGTTGCCATCATAGTTGGCCGCGAAGTCGAAGGTTTAGAGGCAGACGTCGTTAATGCGTGCGACCTTACGATCGAAATCCCGATGTTTGGCCAAAAAGAATCGTTTAACGTTGTGCAAGCGGCAGCCATGGCCCTCTTTTACGCCAGATTTACAAACCTGTAAAAGCTGTATAGACTGTGGGCATGGCACACAAGCCAGGACGGCCACATAATTTTCGTCCGCTTAGCAAACCAAAAACAGTTCCAAAACATCACCTAAGGACCTATTGGCCCTATATACCTCTGTTATTGCTACTGGGCGTGTTCTCACTTAATATCTGGCAACCAGCCCAACGTAGCGGCGTCTTGGCGTATGCAACAGAAATGAGCGCGAGCAGTTTATTGTCGTCTACTAACGCCCAACGCGAACAGAACGGCGTCGGCGATCTGCAGCTCAATAGTGAACTTACGGCAGCTGCACAGGCAAAGGCCAATGACATGATTGCCCGAAATTATTGGTCGCATAATACGCCCGACGGCCAAGAACCTTGGGTCTTTTTTGACAATGCCGGTTATAAGTTCCAAAAGGCCGGTGAAAACCTGGCTTATGGGTTTGCGACGAGCAGTGAAACCGTCACTGGCTGGATGAACAGCCCACCGCACCGCGAAAACTTACTAGACACGGCTTTTGTAGATGTTGGCTTCGGCTTTGCTAATGGCAACAACTATAACAATAGCGGCCAAGAGACGGTTGTAGTGGCCGAGTACGGCAAGCCGCAGGTCTTAGCCGCCAGCAATAGCCAGCCGAGCGCTGCTGCTCCTGCGCCAGCGCAAGCAAACACAACTCCCGCGGCCGAAGCACCCGCACCAGCACCAACAACGAGTCAGACACCAGCACCAACGGAGACAACACCACAACCAGTAACTTCAGACACGCCTATAGTGAAGGAACCTGCCACAAAACAGGTTGCGCGGGTAGAAACGTTGACCGGAGGACATGCCCCGTGGGCGCTGTTTGCTGTCGGGCTCATAAGTGGCCTAGCAGCGATGCTTATCCTCCTGAAACATGCTGCCGGCCTAAGGCACGTACTGCGAAATAGCGAACGCTTTATTCTGCACCACCCGTTGCTCGATACGCTGTTAGTGAGCACTGTTTTGCTCGGTAGCTTCTTAAGCCAAACGACTGGTTTTATCCGCTAAGCTACTGTAGGACAACGTGCTCCGCACCAATCAGGCCCTGAAGTTCTACCAAACCACTCTCGTGTGCTATCCGGTTAGGCAGGCGTATAATCTGTTTTTGTTCGCCAATTACCAAAACAACTTCCGTATCGCCCGGATGGGCATCAATGGTTTGTTTGAGCGATAGCAACGCTGATTGGTCGGCGCCCGACTGTAAACGTACATAAACCCGGTTGGGCATTGTACTTGCGGACTTCGGAACACCTACTGATGCCGCTTTTTTACCCGCTTTGGGTGTTTTTGGCTTCTTGCCTGTCGCTTGGTAGGCGGCGGCTTGGTCGTGAGTAATCTCACGTGCATCATCCACCATGATTTTGACTTCATGTGTCATATTGCCGTCACGGTCTTTAGCAGTCACTTTACCTTTAGCAAGTATCACCCTATCGCGCTCCCAAATACCTGTCGTTTGCTGGTACAGACTTGGGAACAATAGGAGCTCCACTTCGCCAAATTGGTCGGCAATTTTAACAAAAGCCATTTTTTGACCATTTTTAGTGGTGATTTCACGGATGTTGTTTATGGCGCCGCCCACCTGCACATTTTTGCCATTATGCTCCGATTTAAGTGAGTTGAGGGCGACCGCCTGTTCGCTTAAGAGCGTTTCGTAGGCCTCAAGGGGGTGCTGGCTTAGGTAAAGACCGAGAAGCTCACGTTCCCAAACTAATTGTTCTTGAGGTGATACGAAGGGTACTGAGGTGTTGAGAGCGATTGTTGACTGAACAGTGTCAGTAGCTTCGCTACCACCGAATAAGTCCGTCTGGCCGCTGGCGGCATCTTTCTGGAGCTTGCTGGCATAAGCACACAACACGTCAAGGTTTGCTAGCAATATTGCACGATCACCCAAGCTGTCAAATGCTCCGGCCTTAATTAAACTTTCTAAAGCTTTGCGGTTTACAACACGCGTGTTGACCGTGGCAAAAAAGTTTTCCAAATTTTTAAACCCGCCAATTTGTTCGCGCGCCCGTATAATCTCGTCCACTGCACTTTCGCCAACATTTTTGACCGCGCGCAAACCAAACCGAATCTGCTTTTTGCCAGGCACAACTGCAAACTCATTAAACGACTCATTAACATCAGGCTGCAGCACGTCAATGCCGACGTGTTTGCATTCAGTTATTTCAATTGCCAACCTGTCAATGTCATCGTAGTCGCTCGTTAACAAAGCCGCCATGAAAGCCTCCGGATAATGGGCTTTAAGGTAGGCTGTCCAGTATGCAATCAAACCATAACAAGCCGCGTGACTCTTGTTAAAACAATAAGCAGCGAAGTCTTCGAGCTGTTTCCAAAACCGTTCCATGTCTTCACGCTTGGCGCCCGACTGTTCAATCGCACCGTCAATAAATTTAACTTTCATTTTAGCGAGGACTTCCGGAATTTTTTTGGCAATGCCCTTGCGCAAAGTATCGGCTTCACCACCAGTAAAGCCACAGAGGTCTTTGGAAATCTGCATCACCTGCTCCTGGTATATCAACACTCCATAGGTGTTGTTTAAGGCATTTTCCATCTTTTCATGGAAATATGTTATTTGCCGCCGCCCATGTTTGCGTTCAATAAAATCCTCAATAAACTGCATCGGCCCTGGACGATACAAAGCCACCATAGCGATGATATCTTCAAAAACAGTCGGCTGGAGTTCTTTTAAATAGCGTTTCATGCCAGCTGATTCAAATTGGAACACCCCCGTCGTATCACCTCGTTGCAGAAGCTCATAGGTCAATGTGTCGTCAAGTGGCAAATCGTCAATATCGATGTCGTCCTTGTAAACCCGCTTAATGATGCGTAAGGCGTTTTTGATGATAGTCAAGTTGGACAAACCCAAAAAGTCCATTTTGAGCAAGCCCAACTCTTCAATTGGCCCCATGGAATATTGGGTTGTTACAACGCCTTTTTGGGCCATTTCTAATGGCGCAAATTTAACCAGTTCGTCGGGTGCAATTACAACGCCAGCGGCGTGTACGCCATGGCTTCGGATTGTGCCTTCAAGTTTCATGGCTTGGTCCAGGACGAGGCGAGACGTTTCGTTCTGTTCATATTCAAGTTTGAGCTCGTAGTTGTCGCGTAGCGATTTTTCAAGAGGTATGTGTCTGCCTTGAATAGGCGCAGGGATCATTTTTGCCAAGCGGTCGGCTTCTGCATAAGGCACCTGCATCACGCGCGCAACGTCGCGAACAGCGTTCCGGGCAAACATGCGGCCAAACGTTACGATATTGGCCACACGGTCACGGCCATATTTGTCAATGCAGTACGTAATCACCTCGTCGCGCCGACTGTCCTGAATATCAATATCAATATCGGGCATAGAAATACGGTCTGGGTTCAAAAAACGCTCGAACAGTAAGTCATATGTCAATGGGTCTAGATCAGTCATTTTAAGAGCAAACGAAATAATTGACCCTGCTGCCGAACCGCGACCCGGACCAAAGACGATACCTCTATTTTTACCCCAATTTATAAAATCCTGGATGATTAAAAAATAACCATTAAAACCCATTTGGTTAATCACACCCATCTCGTAATCTGCCCGTTCAACAATTTCTTTGGAAAGTAGTTTGCGAGCCGCGGCCTCTTTTAGGTCGGCTTTGTATTTTGGCAGGTTGTAGCGCATGACAAGTCCGCGCCAAACGAGTTCATGCAAAAAACTCTTTTCTGTCTTACCACGAGGCACCGGAAACTTCGGAATTAAAATGCTGCCAAGGTCAATCTCAACCTTGCAGCGATCAGCAATAGCCCGGGTATTCGTAATAAAATCTGGATGATCCTGGCTCCAGCGCTCAATGATCTCTTCAGCCGGTGTGACGTGCAGAGGAAAATCTTTTAGTGACAAACGCTTTTGGTCACTCAAAAATGAGCCGGTACCCACACAAAGAAGAATTTCGTGGGCTTCTTGGTCTTCGTGCCGCAAATAGTGGGCGTCACATGTGACTACTACAGGTATGTTGAGCTCTTTCCCCAAACTAATAACCTGTTGGTTGATGCCTTCCTGCTCAGCGTTGTACATTGGATTGGCTGGATGTCCGTGGTCCTGGACCTCCAAATAATAGCGGTCGCCAAAGACCTGTTTGTACCAAGCGGCTGTATCGTGGGCCAACTGATATTGCCCCTGTTTGAGCGCATCGCCTATTTCGCCACCCATACAACCGCTCAAAGCAATTAAGCCTTCGTTATAGCGTTCCAGTAAGTCGTGGTCAATCCGTGGGTAATAGTAATACCCTTCGAGATTGGCAATAGTGCTCAAACGCATCAAATTTTGGTAACCAGTTTTGTCAATTGCCAGCAAAATGAGGTGGTAACGGCTTTTATCTTTGACCGGGTCCCGATCAGTGTGTTTGCGCGCAGCAACATAGGCTTCAATACCAATAATGGGTTTAACTTCGTGGTTTATTGCCTCTTGATAAAACTCTATGGTGCCCGACAAGGTGCCGTGGTCTGTCATCGCAACTGCCGTCATGCCATGTTCAACTACAAAGTCCATTAACTGACCCACCCGCGTCAAACCGTCGAGCAGGCTGTACTGCGTATGGTTGTGCAAATGCACATAATCAGCTGCGGTCAGCTGAGCTTTACTTGCCATCACGATACCCTCATAAGCACTAATTGTATCTTCCTATTTTAGTCGAAACTCGGACAATATGGCTGTTTTTGGCGTTAATTACAACGCTATTTCTGCTGCTCGGTCTTGACGGTGTCGCGGGCATTGTCCACAAATCGTCCAACTAGCGGCACATGTTGGAACAAAGACAAAAGCCACAGCACTAATGCCACCACAATGGTTGCGCCGATGACACCGCCTAAACCACCCATGATTCCCTTGATAAAGCTCATTTTATAGCTTTGATTTCGATCAAGGTAACCACTCTCATAGATATTGACCAGCATTTGGCCAAACTCCTCTGGCGACTTATTTGGCTTTGGCTGTTTTCTTTTCAAGGTACTTCTTTAAATGCGCCGAGGCTTTTTTTACGTCATCAATGGCTTTTTGCAAATCCTTATCTTCGGCTTCTCCTTCGTGGATGGCCGACAAGACCTCTCGAGTCTTTTGACGAACAGTTTCAGCTTGCTTACGAGCTTTATTTAAACCCTCGTTCACTTTGCCTTTGGACTTTTTAGCTAAAGTAGCGGCTTCGTCGAGCATTGTTGTTAGCTCACTATGGGCTTGCTTGAGTTTGCGTTCGGCCTCAGTTTTGGCTTTGAGTGCGGCGCTACGGATGTCCTGTCGAGTCTCGCGGCCGCTTTTTGGCGCCGTAAGCAAACCTGCTACGTAGCCAACGCCTGCAGCGATGACGGTTCCAAGGGCTATTGTCTTTTTACGTACCATATTAATCCTTCTTGTGCTTATGGTTACGGAAGGCTTCGGTGACGTTAGAGACAAGTTTGCCGAGGGCAGCTGGCCCGGCAGTATATTTGAAAAACTCGCCAACCGTTTCCGCGGTATTAGCCAGCTTTTCAGCCTTTTCAACAATTATTTTGAGCCTATTAAGGATTTGGATAATTTTGACAGTGGCAACAACGGCCAATAGTAAAAAGAGAGCCAGCGTGGCAGCTAAGACAATAACCAGTATTTGCTCCGCATTCCCCATCAACCTTATTGTATCACTGTGCGTAAATAGGCGTGAAAAGCCTCACCAAGGTCTTGTCGTTGCAAGGCGAAGTCGACAACGGTCTTTAGATAATCCAGCGTATTGCCGGCGTCGTAATATTTACCGTTCTGTACTTCGTAAGCCAAAATTTGTTTACCGTCTTGAAGCATAAGTTTAAGCGCATCATTGCTATATAGCTCATTGCCTACTGGTAACTGGTCGAGTGCAGTATGAAGGTAGCTAAAAACATCTGGTGTTAATAAATACCCGCTTACCGTGGCAAGATCTGATGGCGCTTTATCATGACCAGGCTTTTCAATAATACTTTTTGCGTCAATCAAGCCCGGTCTAATTTCATTACCACCGGCAAAACCATAGCGTGCATAGTCTTTTTCTTCACTGACACGAATGGCCGGCATAATAGAACATCCGAACTCTTCATATAAGGCAATCACTTGCTTGAAGCTCGATGGGTTCGACACAAAAAAATCATCACTCCAGGTATAGATAAACGGTTCGTTTCCAATAAGATGTTCGACATTCAAGAGTGGCGTCCCATTGCCATACGGCCCTTTTTGTCGCACATAGGCGAAACGCGCTAAATTGGCAATTCTGTCAGTGGCTTCCAGCAATTGTGTTTTCTGCCCTTGCTCTAAATTCGCACGCAAGTCGGCGCTCATTTGGTCAAAGTGGTCTTCAATGGAACGCTTGTGGTAACCCGTTACAATGACAATGTCTTCAATACCAGTCTCAACTAACTCCTCAACAATGTATTGGATGATTGGTTTGTCGATTAACGGCAGCATTTCTTTTGGCATTGCTTTGGTCTGCGGCAGGAAGCGTGTCCCAAAGCCGGCGGCTGCAATAACTGCCTTTTTTACAGGGGTTTTGGTCATTGCTCAATTGTATCATGTCGCTTGAAGCCAATTTACTTGCAAGACCATATAATTAGCGTATACTCAAATAACTATGCCCACACCCGAGATACTTGTTGCACCTGAAATGCGCGATGAATTGTATTTGCCAAGGCTTGAAGAGATCAAGTCTACACTCGAGGAATGTTATGATGAGCGGCTGCCATTTCATCCATGGCCCCATGCCGAACGTGTCGCTGAGCGAAGTTTATATACCCGTGGCTTACTTGTTGCGGCAGGAGTAAGGACGGAGGGCATTTTTGTTACCCTTACGGCCGCTTATGGTCACGACGCCGGCACATATATGTACATGACCCAGGATTTTGAAGACAAACCTGCGACAGCCGAAGAATATGCCATGTTCTTAACCCGTACTGCTTTAGAAGATGCAGGTGTCGATGAAAGAACAATAGTGACGGTCAACAGCATCCAGTGGCCCACGCGGGCAGGTGTGCCTTGTCGAACCGCCGATGACTTAAATCTATGTGCTGCTGATGTTTTCAATACCTCTGAAGATTACGAAGACGACTTACTCCCCAATATGGAATTAGTTCACGAAGAGTTAACGTTGCTTTCAGAAGAAAAAATGGCAGACGAACCTTTTACGGATCGACAACTGAAATTATTATCAAAGTATTACGCCGTCAATTTGCGGATTGCTGAGAGTGTTCACCCTATATTCGCCGAACAGCGTCGACGAATGGGGGCTAACCTCGGTAAACTCATCGTCGCCCGTGCCGATGCCTCAAATATCTTGCCGGTAGAATTTGCTCGTACACTTGGTCCAGACGTCGAGCTTGCCTACA
>DATIHS010000071.1:0-5311 GCA_035480475.1 Patescibacteria group bacterium | reverse complement strand
GAGCCAATCGACGACACCAACCTGACGACGCCGTCGTTTGAGGACGACGAGGTACTGAATCTGGCCCACTCACGGATCGTTGAACGTCGCAAAGTCGAAGATGTCATGGAGGATAGTTACCTCCGTTATTCAATGAGCGTTATTGTCGCCCGCGCCTTGCCGGACGTCCGCGACGGCCTCAAGCCCGTCCACCGCCGCATTCTCTACGTTATGAACCGCATGGGTATCACGCCCACCGGTAAGACTGTTAAGAGCGCCCAAATCGTCGGTGAAGTCATGGGTAAGTACCACCCCCACGGCGACAGCGCCATTTATGACTCAATGGTTCGGATGGCGCAGCCATGGGCAATGCGCTACATGTTGGTCAACGGGCAGGGTAACTTCGGTTCGATGGATGGTGATCCGCCGGCGGCTTATCGCTACACCGAAGCCAAAATGATGAGCTACGCCGAAGCCATGCTGGACGATATCGAAAAAGAGACAGTACCGTTCCGCGACAACTATGATGGCACTCGCCAGGAGCCGGAAGTCTTGCCGGCCCGTCTGCCAAACCTGTTGCTTAATGGACAGGTCGGTATCGCTGTCGGTATGGCGACAAACATCCCGCCGCACAACCTTAATGAAATTGTCGATGCTACCATCACCTTGATTGATAAGCCCGACGCTACCCTTGATGATCTGTTAGAGCACGTCAAAGGGCCGGACTTTCCAACCGGTGGTGTTGTCTACGGTCGCGAGTCTATCCGGACGGCCTTCGCGATGGGTAAGGGCGGTGTGGTGGTCCGCGGTGTGGCTAGCGTCGAAGAAACGGCGAAGGGCAAGAGTCAGATTATCATCACCGAAATTCCGTATGCCCTTAACAAAGAGAGTCTGATTATCAAGATTGCCGACCTGGTCAAGGAAAAGAAAATCACCGGCATCAGCGACATCCGCGACGAGACGGCACGCGGCGAAGTCCGCATTGTGATTGACCTAAAGAAAGACGCTTACCCCAAGAAAATATTGAACCAACTCTATAAACTGACGCCGTTGCAGACCAGCTTCCACTACAACATGCTGGCTTTGGTTGACGGCATCCAGCCGCGCATCCTGGGCTTGCAGGACATCTTGCAGGAGTACATCAAGCACCGCCAGGTAGTAGTCCGCCGCCGCACCGAGTTTGAGCTCAAAAAAGCCAAGGCTCGCGCCCATATCCTGGAAGGCCTCAAGATTGCCCTCGACCACATCGACGAGGTTATTAAGACCATCCGGGCCAGTCAGACCAGCGAAGAAGCTCAAGCAAACTTAATTAAGAAGTTCAAGCTCTCCGACATTCAGGCTCAGGCCATCTTAGCCATGCAGTTGCGCCGCTTAACAGGGTTGGAGCGCCAGGAAATTGAGAACGAGTTGGCTGAACTAGTTAAATTGATTGGCGAGTTGGAAGCAATTTTGGCCGATGAAAAGAAGATTTTGAAGATTATTAAAGATGAATTGCTGGCTATGAAGAAACAGTTCGGCGACGAGCGCCGCACCAAAATTGTCGCCAGCGAACTTAACAAAATGAGTGATGAAGACTTGGTGCCGGACGAACAGGTCGTTGTAACCCTTACTTCAGCAAACTACATTAAGCGTAGCCAAATCGCGGAGTACAAAAAGCAGGGTCGGGGTGGAAAGGGCCGTCGCGGCATGGTCACCCGGGAAGAGGACGTCATTGAACATGTTGTGAATGCTAGTACACATGATTTCCTGCTTTTCTTCACTAATCGCGGTCGGGTCTTCCGGCTCAAAACCTATGAGGTGCCAACGGCCGGACTAGGTGCCAAAGGCATCGCACTGGTCAACTTATTACAGCTACAACCAGAGGAGAAGGTCAGCTCAGTAATCAACATCAGTAAACAAAACAACGAGGGGCATTTGCTGATGTGTACTGTCCGCGGCGTTGTAAAGAAAACCGCCTTTGAGGCTTATAAGAACGTTCGCCAAAGCGGCTTGATCGCCATTAATTTGGACGAAGGCGACGAGCTGAAATGGATAAAAATGACCAATAGTGATAATGAGGTTTTGATATCGACGGCTGACGGCCAGGCCATCCGCTTCCACGAAAAAGATGTTCGGCCAATGGGTCGCGTGTCGCGCGGCGTGCGGGGCATCCGCTTGCGCCAAGGCGACCAGGTTATCGGCATGGACCTGGTCGAAAAAGGCGCATACATTTTTGTGATTAGTGAACTTGGCTATGGTAAGCGTACTAATATTGATCAGTTTACGGCCCATGCCCGTGGCGGTGTTGGCATCCGCAGTGCCGTTGTCAACAAAAAGACCGGCAAGCTGGTGGGCGTGAAAGCACTAAAAGACGACAGCCAGGAGCTCATAATTATCTCCGCTCAAGGCCAAACTATTCGCCTGGGCCTCAAGGATATATCAGCACTTGGACGGGCCACCCAAGGCGTACGTATTATGCGCCTCAACGACGGCGACCAAGCTGTCTCACTAGCTCTAGTGGATAAGACCGAAGACGTCGAAGAAGAGGAAGGCGAAACCGCTCCGGAAGAACCCGAAGCCAAAGCCAAACCAGCCCCTGCCAAGAAAAAGTAATGTTAGCTAAGGCTTACGATACCCAAGGACCGCTCAATAGCGGTGAAGAGAGTATGAACTTCGTAGATGCGCGCCGGTATGACGTCTGAGCTCTCTTTTTCACCGTAGAAGGTGCCGTTATCTATCTTTGCTTTGCCATCAGCATCTATCTCTTTGTCTATTTCGAACAATGGTTCTGCAATAAAATTAGGCTCTTCCCAAGACCTGCGAAGATAGAAAGCGATGTAGTCAGTATCTTTCCAGCCATGAGGATTGGCTTCATCCTCTAAATCGGCTAAATAGCCTTCGGTACGGTCAATATAGAGGGTCCCGTCAGTGGAGTTACCGTCTATTCTGACGTCAATACCGAATCGCGGCTCAGTAGTTATATCTGCAGTGGCATGACCGTCATCTGCAGTCGTAGTATCATCCCCGCCGCTATCGAATTTCACCTCTGTCTTTGTATCTTCACCGCTAAGAGCAACGAAAACATCGAATATTCTGACAGCTCTTCGGTGTAGCGCCAGCAAATCATTGTCTTCTTGGCGTAGGTTGCGGGGGACCGGCTCGGCTTCAACAAGCTCTTTTCGTATAAGAGGAATATGACCGGCCTCAATCCTACCATTATTCATAATTAGACGACTATAGTATATTTTGTGAGATAATGCAAAGCTTCCTAATTCCTCATGCTTGCAAAAATGACAGGATTATGTTAATATTGTGAGTATGGTTGAAAATCAAAATCAAACTGATCCTTCCGTTATTGCAATATCAAGCGAACCCATTGAAGGAATAACATTTAAGGGATTCAGCGATGAAGTAGTAACAAGAGTAGCTGCAGTTTTAGCCACAAATCCTCTCATTGATAGGTACGAATTGGCTGATGAAACAGGCATTCATCATCAACGAATCGGGCTACTGAGCCGGCAATTGGTCAAAAACGGACTTGTTTCTGTAGAGCCTGTTAAAAGCCCGATTGGTGGTCCACCACGCCGAGCCTTAGCTACAACTGAAAAGTTTGATAGTTATCTTGCTCAGAGACCAGATTGGCAAAGGGCAACCGAGATTCGCAAGTTAGCAAAAAGCCTAGGTAAGACTGAAGAAGAAGCCATAGATTTCCTTTTATCACTTGGTGACTCTGCAGTCGCAGACAAAGAAACGATTCAATCTTAAAATAGCTCCCTGCTTATGCTTGCAATAGTTCACTAAGTGTGCTATAGTATATTTATGTCCGAAGAAGGTTCACAGTCGGCACCAAACATTTATCAAGAGCGCGAATTAATGACTCGCGCCCTCGCTGCTAAAGGCTACCGTGTTAGCCGTGCTTATTCTTACGCTGCCAGAGCCTGGAACGAAAACAAGGAATATCCCTCACACGATAATGGCTGGACGCATACCATTGAATCTAGGACACACTCTTTTCGTTTCCCGGATGGTTCAAGGGCACGCCTGCTGAATCGCTTTACGGCGACCGAGGATGATCTCGCCCGCGATATTGCGAACGATACTTCGGTAGCACCTGCCAACGTTGCAATAACATTGCAAAAGATAGACCCAGCAACCGGTAAATTTGGTGATGTTGTCTCAGCTTTTAGCACGCCTGAAGGCGCCCACATTGAACTCGGTGAAATTGGTTTGACGGAACACCCGGAGATGCTGGATAGTGAAGCGGCTACTCTTCTAGAGACTGGCCTGGAGCGGGCAGAGTTAGAGCTGCATAAGCGGCGTCTCCAATAAGTCCTAAATTGCTCATGCTTGCAATTTACTAACTCGTATGGTATAATCAAAACATGAAAACATCAGCTTCTCAAGAAAATGAACCTAGTATCGGCCCCAAGAAACTAGTTGGTATACGAGGCAAAGAAGTTACCTTCATGCCCGCCCAAGGCCAATTAGATCTCCTGAAGGGCCTGGCAGTTATAGATACAGTGGGCGATGAATCGGTGAGTCTGGGAGATGAAATACGTGGGGCAGTTGAAGCTTATGTAAATCATCGTCGCAGCTCTCCAACATTTCAAAATGAAGTTCGTCAAGCACAAGAGGCCCAAGAACGGGCTCTCAACATGCTCAATCGACACGATTCGTAAGCACTCTCTTATGGAAACAACCTGGAATGCATAAATTTCCTTGTTGTAAATAGGGCCGCAAGACCAGCCATATTCTTTGTTGACACAAGCAAAATAACAGAGTAAACTGAGCCAACGCTTTGAGGTACTCGACGTATGGAACGTGCGCAAGCAGGTTCAGGTGTATCTGATAGCGCGAACGAACTTTGAAAATTTGGTAGTGCAATTTAGTAACCAGCGTCCTCCCCGGACAACGGTTGCTAGAGGTTCGCCATCAAGGCGAACCATCAACGTCAGTTCATTGAATTGAGTATATCGATTCTCTTTTATGGAGAGTTTGATCCTGGCTCAGGATGAACGCTGGCGGCGTGCTTAATACATGCAAGTCGAGCGGTAACACTTCGGGTGACGAGCGGCGGACGGCTGAGTAACGCGTAGGAACCTACCCCAAACTGAGGGATAAGCATCAGAAATGGTGTCTAATACCGCATATGCTCCTCGGAGTAAAGCTTCGGCGGTTTGGGAAGGGCCTGCGTATGATTAGCTTGTTGGTGAGGTAACGGCTCACCAAGGCGACGATCATTAGCTGGTCTGAGAGGATGATCAGCCAGACTGGGACTGAGACACGGCCCAGACTCCTACGGGAGGCAGCAGTAGGGAATTTTCCACAATGGGCGCAAGCCTGATGGAGCAAC
>DATIHS010000070.1:0-2255 GCA_035480475.1 Patescibacteria group bacterium | reverse complement strand
GCGGGTGCTGGTGTGGCGCGAACGGGCGTAGAAGGTAGCACGTTGCCCGTCAAAGTGCTGCATGCCTTGCTGCACATCGAGTACGTATTGCTTGTTCGCAATATCGTCCCATAGAACTTCGTGGACCGTATTGGCTGCATCGACGTTAATATCTACGCCGCCTACGGTGTTAATCGCCTGCTCAAAACCTCGCGCATCAATCAAAGCATGGTAGTGGATGGGAATGCCAATGTCGGCTTGGATTTCCTTATCTACGGCGTTCAGGCCATATTCAATGGCGTCCTTTTCGCTCATTTTGCGGGAAAGCGCCGAGTACTTATTGTTGGCGTAGACGGCATTGATCTTCATATAGCCATAGCCGCTGGGCTTGACCCAGAGGTCACGCGGAATACTCAATAACGCGGCCTGTTTTTGAACCGGATCGATACTGGCAATAATAATGGTGTCAGACAGGTCGGGGCCATCGTGCCCTTGCCCACCAATACCGAGCATCAGGATGTTGACACGGCCATCACCTTCGCCGCGTAATCTGCTGGGGTCAACATTATCTTGTAAGGCGGCCGCGCCCTCGGCACCTCCACGAAAGATTTGATGCAACTTGAGATAGCCTTTGCCGAAGAGAAAGCCGCCTACTAGTAGGACCAACACCATGACACCCGCGAGGCTGCGCATGGTGATCTTTTTCCAGCTACGGCGCTTATGCGGCTTGGCCGCTGCCGGGGGCAGCGTTAGGTCAATAACGCCTTCTGCGGTACGGCGAGGATTACGGCCAAGAGCGGGAGCTTCACTGTTTCGCATAAGGGGTTGCTGGGCGGCGTGAAAGCCGTCAGTTGCCCGAAAATTATCCAGCGTGTTCCTGACAAGCGGCTGAGATGGCTGCTTTCCAGGCGTCGGACGAAAACCGCCAGCATTACGCTGCGGCATTCCGTTTGGTCGTCCCAACATCCCATCAAATGAATTGGAGGATGACTTACCCTTTTTGTTACGAAAATTATCCATAAACTGTTTGCGAGGTTGCATCTAGTATAGCGTTTACGCCTATTTTTGGGAAATCCGTGGAAATGGCTGTTTGGTGGAAAGTACGCTATAGTAATTGGCTGTAATGCAACAGGATCCAAGTATACCAGCTGGGGCAAACGACGCAACCGGACAACCCTTAGCTGTCACCAGCAACAAGCCATCCAACGGCTGGCGCAGTGCACTTTCGACGCTAGCAATTATTATTGCTGCACCGGCAGTCGCCCTCTTGCTGACGGCTTTTGTTTTTCAATCCTACGAAGTTGATGGCCCAAGCATGGAAACCACCCTTCAAAACCGTGACCGTTTGATTGTTTGGAAGGTGCCACGCACTGTGGCCCGTGTTACTGGCCACGATTACACGCCTCGTCGTGACGATGTCATTATTTTTGTTAAACATGGACTGTTAGAACCTAACAGTACCGAGGAAAAGCAACTCATCAAGCGAGTGATCGGCTTGCCGGGCGAGCATGTGGTGGTCCATGACGGCCATATTACTATTTATAATAAAGACAACCCACAGGGCTTTAACCCCGACATCAACCATGACTTCTCTGCCAACATAGCATCCATTAGCCCTGGGGATGTAGACCTCGTGGTGCCACCGGGCCAAGTTTTCGTTTGTGGTGACAACCGGACCAATTCACTTGACTCGCGCTCATTTGGGCCAATCCCGACCCATGACATTGTGGGTAAGCTAACGATCCGGATCTTCCCTGTTAGCAACTTCAAGTCCTTTATATAAAGGCTAGGTCAGTTTTTTGTAAAGGTTGTCTAGTTCGCTGTCGTTTTTAAAATGGATTTCGAGGCGGCCACCACGAGCCGTATGGTGGATCGTCACCTTTTGTCCCAGTTTTTTGCCGAGTTGTTTTGTCTGTGGCGTTTCGCGGACTGTGCGCTGTTTAACAGCTCGTCCCGCTGCCATACCTTCTTTATGCGCCGTCACAAATTGTTCGGCTTGGCGGACTGACCAGCCTTGGCCTTCAATCAGTTGCAATAAACGGGTTTGGAGTTGAGGTTGGTCTTTTAGGGAGAGTATGGCTCGGGCGTGGCCTTCAGTTATGCGGCCAGTCTGTAAAGCATCGCGCGCACTTTCCGGCAACTGCAATAAGCGAGCTAAGTTGTTGACCGTTGGCACAGCCTTGCCAAGTTTACGGGCAATTTGTTGGTAGCTTAAGTTGAACTGGTTATGGAGATGCTCGATCGAAGCGGCTTGTTCAAGTGGTGATAAGTCGACC
>DATIHS010000069.1:0-10818 GCA_035480475.1 Patescibacteria group bacterium | reverse complement strand
TACCTACGGCCAAAGCATTGCAACCTTCAATGCAGCGACTGAAAAGACTGGTACCCTCGACTTCGTCGGTGACATCGGTGCCACTACCGAACCAGGTATCTACACCACGACCCTAACCTTTATTGCGACGGGTACGTACTAAAAGGTTACAATATGACCTATGCAGAGACTAAGCAAAGGATGGGTAGCTAACGGCAGTCTCTACATCCTCTCGAGCCTCGTTTACCTTGCGGCGCTGCTTATACCGGCAGCGCCGTCTGCATATGCCTTGGTCCCGTACCTTGGCAGCCGCTCGGTAAGGTTAAGTGACTCTACCGTTAGCGCACAGGCAACCTATGTATTCGGCTTCAGCTATTTAAACACTAGTACGGCTGTAGGATCGGTTAAAATTGAATTCTGTGCCAATGACCCCATACCAGAAGATGCGTGTGTAGTGCCAAATGGCTTTGATGCCTCGGCGCGTGTTTTGGCATCGCAAGCAGGACAGGCTACTGGCTTTGTTGTCGATCCGAGCTCAAACGTCAACACCATTATCATGTCGCGTGTCCCAAACAACCCGACGCTAGGGAATTCAAGCTATATTTTTGATAACATCACTAACCCCGATACCGTCGGCAGCTATTTTGCCCGTTTGCAAACCTTCAGCAGCATCGATGCCACCGGTTCCCCTATTGAAGAAGGCGGCACCGTCTTTCCTATTACAAACGGTTTGAGTGTCAGCACGGAGGTCCCTCCCTACTTACGTTTTTGCGCGGCGGTGACGATTACTAATTTTGATTGTTCTAGCGCCACGAGCTTTTTCATCGACCTCGGTGAGTTTAACAGTGGCCAAACTTCCAAAGCGTCATCCCAATTTTTGGCTGCTACCAACGCCCTGTCGGGCTACTCAGTCACCATTAACGGAACCACCCTAACGTCTGGAAACAACGTTATTCCTCCGTTGGCATCACCAACAAGCTCGAGTACGGGTACAAGTCAATTTGGTATCAATTTACGCAGCAACAGTAATCCCAATGTGGGAAATGATGTCGGAGGCCCTGGTACGGCTGGCCCTTCCGGTAACTACGCCAACCCGAATCAATTCATGTACCAACCCGGGGATACGTTGACTACGGTACCTAACTCCAACGACAACCGAAAGTTTACCGTCTCCTACATCGCAAATATTGCAGCCAACCAACCACCAGGTTTTTATGCCACGACGTTGACATTTATTTGCCTGGCAAATTTCTAACAACTATTGTCCATTTTTCGTGTGATTAACACCTGTAATTTGATTAGACAGTTATCTCTGGCCATGGTAGTATGGGACTAATACTTAAAAGTTAACGATATGAGGGAAAAAATGAAACGTCTCATAAAAAGTGCACTGGTGGCGCTCACCTTAGGAGTTACCGTCGGTAGTTTGAGTTTAGGCTTTGCCGTGGCGCAACAAAAGCAAGATGTCGCGAATGGCTTCCAGATCTCACCAGTGAGGTCTGATTTGACTATTGACAAGGGTAAAAGCCTGGATTTGACTATTAGCATCCAAAACCCGACAAGTGTAGCAACAGTTGCCGTTCCGGTCGTTAATGACTTTGTGGCGAGCGACAAAGAAGACGGCGAACCACGCCTGATTTTGGATGAAAAGACGCCACCGCCAAAGAACGATTTCAAAAAACTGGTAGGTAGCATTGACCAAGTCCAACTTGGTCCGAAAGAGAAGAAGGACATAACCGTCAAGATCTCCGTGCCTGACGACGCCAATGCTGGTGGTTACTATGGTGCCATTCGTTTTGCGCCAGGGGTAGCTGGCCAGACGTCAACTGTGGGCTTAACAGCGAGCGTTGGTACGATCGTCTTAGTACGCGTGCCAGGCAACCTGACCGAAAAGCTCGACCTTATTCAGCTAAGTGCAGAACAAAATAATAAGGCCAAATCATTCTTTACCTCAGGCGATGTCTCTATCTTAACGCGCCTAAAGAATTCAGGCGATATACATGTCCAACCCTTTGGTAAAGTCCAAGTCAAAAACACCTTTGGAAGGGTCGTATACCAATACGAATTCAATAAGGAAACCAACAGCATCCTGCCTGATAGCACCCGTCGTTTTGATGATGCTCTCAATGCGAAGCACCTCGTGGGCCGCTATACAATCGAATCCAACTTGGGTTATGGACAGGGTGGAGCCCTGATTACCGCCAAGACCGCCTTCTGGTACATCCCTAGCGTTGTCCTCTATGGCTTGCTCCTACTGATCGTTATCGTAGTTGCCCTGGTGTACTGGGTAATCCGCAAAGCGAACCGCCGCCGTCAGCATAAGCACGACGTCAACAAACAAAAAGCCTAAATAAAACGCTTACGACAAAGGGGCCGCCTATCCTGTTGGAGAGGTGGCCTTTTATTACCGCTTACGCTATGATTGAACCAAGTGTATGAATAACCTAAAACGCCGGTTGGGAGTATTGTTGGGTGGAGGTCTGCTGGTCTGTACGGTAGCTGCTGGTTTGGGTGCTGTAGCCCATGCTGTCGACAATCCTCAGTCTGGTGCAGTTGGCCTTCAGGGCACGATTTCTTCACCGCCGCCAACCCAAGGTGCGAGCATTAGCTTACCGCGCGACGGACAGGCTTTTACTAGTATTCCCATCGACGTCAGCGGTATATGCCCTAAGGGATTACTCGTGAAGCTGTTTAAGAACAACGTTTTTGCCGGCTCAGCCCAATGTGACAGCGGTAGTTTTGACATTAAAATTGACCTTTTCACTGGTTCTAACGAGCTCGTGGCGCGTGTTTATGACGCTTTGGACCAAGCAGGACCTGATTCCAATAAAGTAACCGTCAGTTTTAATGATGCGAGGCAGGGTGCGGCTTCCCGGCCAACTCTTACAAGCATTTACGCCAAACGGGGTGCCAACCCTGGCGAAACACTCACCTGGCCAATTATTTTATCTGGAGGCGATGGCCCCTATGCCGTCAGTGTGGACTGGGGAGACAGCAAGGCCCCTGACTTAAAAAGCCTACAGTTTGCCGGCACCTTTAACATTGATCATAAGTATGACTCACCGGGCGCCTACAATATCCTCATTAAAGCCACCGACAAAAATGGTGTGAGTGCTTTTTTGCAGCTCGTGGGCATCGCCAATGGCGCGCTTAGCCAAGACGCTGCGGCGAGCAAACAATCGAATAATGGCACAGCAACAGTAACCAAAACTAAAATTGTTTGGCAGCCGGCTGCCTTAAGTATTCCGTTCATCTTCGGAACCTTTTGGCTCGGCAAACGTTACGAACTCCGCATGCTCAAGAAAAAGATCGAGCGTGGTGACCGACCCTTCTAGCCCTATCTGTTAGAATAGATCAGTTATGAAAACGGTCTACGTTGGTATGAGCGGAGGGGTTGACTCCTCGGTAACTGCCGCCCTTTTGAAGGAACAGGGCTATACCGTCGTGGGCGTGTACATGAAGAATTGGACTGAGGATTTTCCTGGTACACCATGCACCTGGCAAGATGATTACCAAGATGCCAAACGTGTTGCCGTGCAGCTCGGCATTGACTTTAAGCTGTATGACTTCCAAACCGAATACAAACAAAAAGTGGTGGATTATATGTTGGCAGAATACCAAGCTGGCCACACACCGAATCCCGACATTATGTGCAATCAGGAAGTTAAGTTTAAGCTGTTTCTGGAAACAGCTTTAGCGGACGGCGCTGATTTGATTGCCACCGGGCACTATGCACGCTCCCAGCATGGCCAGCTTTTGACGGCTACAAACGAAGAAAAAGACCAGACGTATTTCCTGTACCGTGTTACAGCAGAAGCTCTGTCAAAAAGCCTCATGCCGATTGGTGATTTCAAAACGAAAGCGGACGTCCGGGCCATTGCCAAACGCTACAAACTCGCTACGGCGGACAAAAAAGATAGCCAGGGTATTTGCTTCGTGGGCAAAGTTGGCATCAAGGAGTTTTTGCAGCAATACGTGACAACCAAAACGGGTTCTATCCTGGATCGTAAAGGTAGTGTGATAGGGGAACATGACGGCGCTATTTTTTACACTATTGGGCAGCGGCATGGTTTAGATGTCGGCGGCGGCTTACCCTACTATGTCATTGGCAAAGACATGAAGAAAAACGAGGTCTATGTTACGACAGATTTACAAGATGAAGGGCTTTGGAAAAAACGCGTGGAACTAACTGACTTACATTGGATACAAGAACCTCCTGAGACCGGCAAGACTTTCCATGCACGGATGCGCTACCGGGCGCCGCTTGTTAAAGCGCGCCTTGAAGGCAACACACTTGTCCTCGATGAAGCGGTCCGTGCTGTGACACCCGGACAATCCGCAGTGCTCTACGATGATGAACGCGTCTTGGGCGGAGGCATTGTCGTAGCATGAGGGATAAACAAGCCATTTTGGCTTATATTGAGGCTTATTGGCAGAAGGCTTGCTATCCGAACGAGCGGAAGTTGCCAGCCAGCTGGCGAAACCTCATCATGCAGCTAGGACGTATTAAGTTGCCACACCCTTTTATTGCGCCGAACGATGACTATTTTGCTGATACACAATTTTATTGGGATACGTACTTTACTGTCCTAGGGCTTGTCGTAAGTGAGCGTGCAGAGCTGGCCCGAGGCATGGTTGATAACCTCTGTTTTTTGTTAAAAAAATTCGGTTACATACCGGCCCGCAATAGCTATACCAGTTTGGGGCGGACACAACCGCCTTACCTCACGCGCATGGCCTTTGAAGTCTATGAACATGGCGGGGCTAACCTGGATTGGCTGGGTAATGTCATGGCATTAGCTCAAAAAGAGTATGAACAGGCTTGGAACAGCGGCCGGCGTCTGGATAATGTGACGGAGCTAAGCCGTTATGCGCCGCGCTGGTGGCGCCGGCACCTTACCGTGTATGAATCTGGTTGGGATAGCTCAGCAAGGTTTAATAACACTAATTATGCAAGCTTATTGCCCATCGACCTCAACTGTCAACTTTATGTGTATGAACAGGACTTTGCCGCCTATGCGGAGTTGACCGGCGATAAAGCAGCCCAAAAGCGCTGGCAACAGGCCGCTCAGAAACGCCAAAAACTAGTCAACCAATACTGCTGGGATGAAAAAAGTGGTTTCTTCTTTGACTACAATACACAATCCAACCAGCGCGAACCGTTGTATACCTTGGCTGGCTTTTTTCCTTTGTGGGCAGGCTTAGCCTCGGCTAAGCAAGCTAAACGCATGGTAAAACACCTCGCGGTCTTTGAACGGAGTAACGGGCTGGCTTCCACTGAGCACCTCACTTGGGATAACCGCCAGTGGGATTATCCAAACGGCTGGCCACCCTTGCAGTACATTGTCATAACAGGTTTGCGTAGCTACGGCTTTCACAAAGACGCCAAACGACTAGCTACGGCGTACCTAAAGCTCTGCCAAACCATGTTTGCAAGGACTGGAAAGCTGTGGGAAAAATATGATGTCGTTGATGGTGACGTCGGCCGGGCTGCAAACTATCCGACCCAAAGTGGTTTTGGGTGGACCAATGCCGTCTATCTACGGCTTCTCGATGACTTAGACCACTAGAATTTTTTGCTGTTCAACAACAAACTGTCCCAACCGCCAAACAGGCGTGGCCGGGCGGCAATTAATCGGCTTATGATGACACCGGCGTGCAAAGAAAGGACCAAAATTATAAAACCGAGGGCAACGTAGAGCCAACCCATGACATTACTAAGTTGACCAATACCCACACGGCTGGCAAAGACCGAAAAGGGAAACAAAAAGCGTAACATTACCCAAACATACATAAAACCAGCCAGCAGACCACCAGTTTGCAAGGCGATACGTAGTAACAAGTGTTGTTCCACAAGGGCTCGTCGGGCATGGATATAGTGCATGCTCTCCACACTTTTTTCGGTATTGGCAATGCTGGTACCTATTGCCATGAGAGTGACGTACACAAACAAGCCAATCATCATCCAAAAGGCCACAAACAGGACCTTATTGAGGATCGGGTTGCCAAACACTGCTTGGTTAATGGCGCTAAATGTCGTATGCGAGCTTTGGATTAAATCAAGAGGACTGCCTTTGCCGAACAGGAAGTCATAGATTACCCCACCTCTAGTCAGATAGTAGAAATTTGCCACCACCAGTAAAACAATACTAGCCATGACGACGCTCACGCCGCTCGCCAATGACGGGGAACAAAAAAGGGCGGTTAGTTTAAAATTGCGCATATAACAATAGTACCAGATGCCTCACATCTAGCCGTATCTCTGGTACAATACGCTTTATGAACGCAGAGGCAATCCGTAAGGCGTACTTAGATTTCTTTCAAGAACGCGGGCACAAGGTCATCCCGCGGGCTTTGCTCGTCCCTTATAATGATCCGACAACTCTCTTCACGGGCAGTGGCATGCAGCCCCTTATCCCGTATTTGCTGGGAGAACCGCACCCAGACGGTACGCGCCTGACTAATAGCCAGACTTGCTTGCGTGCCCAAGACATCGAAGAGGTGGGCGATAACCGCCATACTACCCTTTTTGAAATGCTCGGGAACTGGTCACTCGGCGACTACTTTAAAAAAGAGCAAATTCCCTGGTTGTTTGAGTTCTTGACGAAAAAAGTTGGCCTAGACCCTAGTAAGCTTTATGTGACTTGCTACATTGGCAACGAAAAACTTGGTATTCCGAAAGACACCGAAGCTGCTGAGCTCTGGGAAAGTCTTTTCAAAACGGCTGGCATTGAAGCAAAAACCGTGGCCATTGGGTCAGAGGCTGACGGCTATGAAAACGGTATGCATGATGGCAGGATTTTCTACTATGAAGGTAAGAAAAACTGGTGGAGCCGGGCAGGCGATGAAGCTTCAACTCCTGTTGGAGATCCCTGCGGGCCGGACACTGAAGTCTTCTACGACTTTGGCATTCCTCATGATACGAAGTGGGGCAAAGCTTGCCACCCAAACTGCGATTGCGGCCGCTTTTTAGAAATTGCTAATAGTGTTTTCATGGCATACAAGCGCACTGAAAAAGGTTTTGAAGCACTCGCCAAGCCAAATGTTGACTTTGGCGGCGGACTTGAGCGTATCGCGGTTGCAGTTATCGACGACCCTGACGTATTCAAAATTAGCTTATTGCGTCCGATTATTGATACCTTGGAGCGGCTTTCAGGCAAAAACTATGACAGCCACACCGAAAGTATGCGTGTTATTGCCGATCATTTACGGGCGGCAACGTTTTTGGCAGTTGATGGAGTAGCGCCGAGCAATAAAGAGCAAGGCTATGTTATGCGGCGCCTGGTGCGCCGGGCCATTCGTTTTGCCTTTGACCTAGGGATTGAACAAAACTTTCTGGAACACGTCGTGCCGGTCATTACCGATCTCTACAAAAACGACTTTCCAGAAGTTGCGGCCAAGCGGCAAGATGTTATCGACACACTAGTCAAAGAAGAGAAGGTTTTTCGTCAAACCTTGCGCAAAGGCCTCCACGAATTCGGCAAGCTGGCTCAAAACGGGTTGGATGGAGAGACAGTCTTCAAGCTCTATGACACCTATGGCTTCCCTGTTGAACTGAGTGTCGAGGAAGCCTTTAAGCAAGACATCGAAGTCAAAACCGGTTGGCAGAAGGAGTTTGACGCCAAAATGGAAGAGCAACGGCGACGCTCGCAAACGGCCAGCAAAGGCACCTTTAAGGGCGGCTTAGGCGGTCAAACGCTGCAGCACAAAAAATACCATACTGCCACTCATTTGATGTACCAGGCCCTGCGTGATGTACTTGGTGACCATGTTATCCAACGCGGGTCGAATATTACGGAAGAAAGGTTGCGCTTTGACTTCAGCCATCCGGAAAAAGTGTCGCCTGAGCAAATAAAGAAAGTTGAAGCTATCGTCAATGAACAGATACAGAAGGACTTACAGGTGAGTTGGGCAGAGTACCCTACTACCGAAGCCACCGGTCCGCTTGGTGCCCTCGGGCAATTTGGTGACCGCTATGGCGAGGTTGTAAAGGTCTATAGCATGAAAGACGCTAAAACCCCGAAAGGTAAGCGTCCATTTAGCTTTGAAATTTGTGGTGGCCCGCATGTTGACCACACCTTGCAGCTCGCCGAAGACGGCAAGCATTTCAAAATTCTGAAAGAAGAAGCTTCGAGTGCTGGCGTGAGGCGCATCAAAGCCGTTTTGGCTTAGATCATTTCACCCCTGTTTTATGGTATACTTTAAAGCGATTATGCTCGACAAACTCAAACGGGTAAAAAACGCGGCGTTGGCACGTCCCAAAAAGGGTTCGATTGCCACCGGCCAATATATTGTTGGACTCGACATCGGGACCGAGTTTGTTAAAGCGTTAGTTGCCCAAGTGCAAGATGACCGTCTGATTATTATTGGCATGGGCCGGGAACACCAGGGACTCACGGATATGCAAGCCGGAGCGATTGCGGACATTGCAGCGGTTGTGAAGAACTGCGACTCGGCGCTTAACCAAGCCGAACAACAAGCAGGAGTCAGTGTCCGAACGGCCATTATTGGTATTGCCGGTGAACTCGTGAAGGGTACGACTACCACCGTAAAGGTGCGGCGTAAAAATCCGAACAAGCAGTTGGATATGGCAGAAACCGAACAAATAATCAGTTTGGTACAAGAAAGAGCCCAAGCTAAAGCCAAGCAGCAGTTAGCCTGGGAACTTGGTGGAAAAGATGTCGAAATCCGTCTTGTTAACAGTGCGTTGGTACGGATTGATATTGACGGCTACCCCGTCACAAATCCGATCGGTTTTCAGGGGAAGGAAGTGGTGATCCAGCTATATACGGCCTTTGCGCCTTTGATCCACATCGGGGCTTTAGAGCGCACCGCTCAAGAACTTGACCTTGATCTCGTGGCGGTAGCGGCCGAACCATTTGCAGTGGCTCGCTCCGTCATTGGTAACGATCCCAATGCTTCGATGGACGCTGTACTCATGGATGTGGGCGGTGGGACAACTGATATTGCTGTCCTGCACGACGGTGGCGTACAAGGCACTCAGATGTTTGGCATTGGCGGGCGGGCCTTTACCCGTTCAGTTGAACGGGAGATGGACATTCCTTTTAAACAGGCCGAAACGTATAAGCTTGCTCTGAGCGACGGACATTTGCCCGCCAGCCGGGCAACCGCTGTCCGCCACGCCCTTGAAAAGACCTTGGACGTCTGGGTTAACGGCATTGAGCTGGCACTCGGGGAATTTCCAATGCTCGACCACTTGCCAAACCAAGTGTTGCTGTGTGGCGGTGGCTCCTCGCTCGATATGCTCATGGAACGGCTGGAGCAATCAACATGGTACAAAGAACTACCCTTCACGCGTCGGCCACAAGTCCAGCACATCCATCCGGAGGACGTAGTGGACATCACCGATCGCACCGGTTCAGTCAATGACCACACCTTTATTACCGCCATGGGTTTACTCCGCGTTGGTCTAGATACTTTACAAATGAATGACAGCTCAAATGGTGGCTCCATTCGCCAACGCCTCGACAGGATGTTACAAATATGAGCCCTACGCCCGACAAAGACACCATTTATATTGACGCCGAAGATGAGATTACAGACATCATCGATAAGCTTCAAAGTTCACCTAGCAAAGTGGTGGCACTGGTCTTGCCAAAGCGGGCGTCAAGCTTGCAATCCATTGTTAATTTGAAGCTGTTAAAACGGACGTCCGAAACAGCCAAGAAAAACCTCGTTCTTATTACCTCTGATCACAATCTGTTACCGTTAGCGGGCGTAGTCGGGCTGCACGTTGCCAAAACCCCCCAAAGCAAACCACTTATTCCTCCGGCACCAACCATGTCGTCGGACCAGCCGCTGACAATTGAAGATAACTCTGTTGAACAATCAACAGCCACGAACGAAGAACCGGATCTTGACCCGAAAGCCTCTATTGGCCAACTCGCTGGCCAAGTCGCTACTGAAGAAACGATTGAACTCGACAACGATGAGGCCGAGGCCCTTACCTCTAAAAAGTCATCCGGGCCTAAAGCTGGCAAGAACAAGAAACTGAGAGTACCCGACTTCGATAGGTTCCGTCTATTACTTTTTGGAGGTATTGGCCTCCTACTACTGCTTATTGTGGGCCTCATCTTCGCTCTTGTCGTCTTGCCGCGGGCCAAAATCACCATTAAGACTGATACAACTACTGTTAACGTGGATCTTAACCTCCAAGCTTCGACTGATGCCAAGGCTGTTAATGTTGATAAAGGTATCGTACCTGCTCTCAACAAACAGGTGAAAAAGACCGACAGTGAAAAAGTTCCAGCCACCGGCCAACGTGATGACGGCACTAAAGCCAGCGGCAAAGTTACCCTTAGTCTGACGGACTGCTCACAAACACAAGTAACCATACCGGCTGGGACGGTTCTCACAGCAAACAGCTTGAACTTTGTAACTCAGACAGACATTACGCTCAACAGTGTAAAATTTGGCCCGCAATGTCGTAACAGTGATTTCCCAGATGTTTCCAGTGGCACCGTCAGCGCGTCTGCCCAAAGTGCGGGTGACAAATACAACCTGTCAGCTCGGGCCTATGTTGTTAATGGCTTCGCGAATGTGAGCGGTAATGGCAAAGATATGTCAGGTGGCACCAGCAAGATAACGCAGATTGTCAGCCAGCAGGATGTAGATAATGCCAAACAAAAGGTTCTAGACCGTTTGAGTCCAGTAGCGACAACAGATATGAAGACTCAATTCGATAAAGATAATGCTACGGGTATTACTGATACTTTCTCTGCTGGCGATCCCGCGGTCACCAGTTCGCCTAATGTTAACGACACGGGAAGTGATGTTACGGTAAATGTAACAGTTACCTATTCGGAATTCGGCGTTAAA
>DATIHS010000068.1:0-3170 GCA_035480475.1 Patescibacteria group bacterium | reverse complement strand
CTGATCGTCATGTCTGTTGTTGCGGCCGTATTAGCAGGTGCGTACGTGGCGTCAAATCGAAACCTGCGGATTAACCAAGCCGTGCAAGAAAGAGGAGAATCTTTGAAGGTCGCTCAAGGGCAGTTAGAGGCCTTAAAAGCTGGTCCGACGCCAGATCCTGCAACGCAAACCACTTATTTCTGTATTGATAAAAATAACCCTAAAGCAACTGTTTCAGAAAACGGCCCGTTTAGCATTAATAACTTTTCAACCTATCCGTCAGCATGCCAAATATCACCGCAAGGTGGAACGGATTATTACGTGGCAATCGAACCTAATTACAATGGCGTAAGTGGGACATATGCCATAACCAGCCGATGGGATAGTCCAGCTTTTCCTGACCAGAACGAAGTTAAGTTGGTGTATCGACCATGACAATACAGCAGAAACAAAGCAAGCCTCAACTTGGTTTTACGGTAATTGAATTACTCATAGCGACAGCTATTTTCTCCGTTATTTTACTCATTTGCGCCGCAGCTCTTGTGCAGGTTGGACGTGTTTATACCAAGGGTATTACGACTTCGCGGACACAAGAAACTGCTATCAGCATCATGGATGATGTTAGCCAGGCATTACAATTTTCGGGTGGGGCATTTTCCCCAATCAATACACCACAAAACCCGTACAGGTTTTGTATCAACGACCATCGTTACAACTTTAAAATCGGCTATCAACTAACTGATGATACAAGTCCCAGTTCATTCCAGGCCAACCACGTTTTATATAAAGATATCAATGCAAGTTGTGATGCTGCCTTTACTAATTTGTCTTCATCGCCAGCACCACAAGAGCTCTTATCACCAGGGATGCGGCTCGCTAAATTAGACATCACACAAATACCATCAACCACTCGCTTGTACAGTATTACAGTCCGTGTAGTTTATGGTGACAACGATTTATTATGTAGCCCGACCGTAGATGATTGTAATAACTCGAACGACAACTTTACTTCTTATAGCGTTAATGGAGTTCCGGCTGACCTTTCCTGCAAATCAACAGCCGGTTCGCAGTTTTGCGCAGTTTCAGAACTTAGTACTACTGTACAGAAACGGATAAAATGATATGTATATGAGATTAGTAAAAAAATATCGCAATACAAAAATGGATCAAAACGGCATGGCCGCAATAATCATTGCCCTGTTCCTTATCATTATTGTTGCATTGATTGTTATTGGTTTTGTTGCACTAACTAATCGTCAACAACGACAAGCCCTGGACAGGGAATTAAATACTGCCGCATATTATGCCGCAGAAAGTGGTGTTAACGATGCCGTTAGGATCTTAAAGAACCCAGCATATGCGAACAACCTGGGCGGTCTTAAAAAAACCAATTGTGATAACAGTAGTCCTCCATACAATACCGATCTTCACCCCAATCTCGACAGCATCTCATCATATACCTGCGTGCTGGTAACAACAGCTGTACCAGACATCCAGTTCAACCCGGTTAGCACAACGGATTCCTCGGTATTTACACTTCAGAAGGAGAATGGGAATCCTGTTAACAAAATACGTATCGAATGGACTGACCCATCTGGAGCAGGTGATATATCCAGTTGCCAACCGTCAGACTTTCCTCCCGCCCCTACTGCCGGGTGTAATCTGGGCTTTCTGAGGGTAGATTTAGTGCCCACAAGCGGCCCAGTCGATCGCGACAGTCTTATTAATAACACCGCAACATATTTCTTGCACCCTAAACTTGGAGGTGCAAGCACGCCTTCTTATAGTCCTGGTTTTGGTAGCCAGGGTGAAATTGATCAAGCCAGTTGTTCCAACGGCCCGGCAGACTGTGTCATTGTTATCGATAACTTACTAGCGACTTCTTATCAGGTACGTATTAAATCTATCTACAATGCCACAAATGTGAAGATATGTGCTGGTGTGTGCGGTATCAACTTAGTAGGTGCTCAGGCGATGGTGGACGCTACTGGTAAGGCAAACGATGTGCTACGTCGTATCCAGGTTAGAGTACCGCTATCAAGCAATTCGGCCGATATCATTCCGGAATTTGCCATTCAATCAGGCGATACATTGTGTAAACGCCTTGCGGTCGCGGCGCCAAATACTGTCCAAACAGATCAAGCCCACTTCAACGAATGCAAAGTTCAATAGTTTATACAACACCCAGTACCTTTGCTTGGAGTGACCTAAGTCTTATCAATCGTCTCGCGGTGCTCGACTTCGCCCGGTAAAACTTCATCGGTATGCTTGCTGTGGAACTTCTGATGGACCTGCTTGAGATGCGGATCGGTCACGTGGGTGTAAATCTGTGTGGTGGCCACATTGCTGTGCCCCAAGAGGGCCTGTACAGAGCGCAAATCGGCTCCATTCATCAGTAAATCGGTGGCAAAACTGTGGCGCAAGGTGTGCGGGCTAACATGCTTGGTAATGCCGGCCAGCAGGGCATAGCGGCTGACCATGCGCTGCACGCTGCGGGCCGTCAAGCGGTGGAAGTTGCCAGATAAGTCAACGGCTTTGCGACCGCTGTAACGAATAAACAAAGGTCGTGTGTTATCGGCCCGCTTGTCTAAGTATTGCTGGATCCAGAGGGCCGCATCTTCACTAATGAAAATGGGACGGTCTTTCTGGCCCTTACCACGGACCATAAATTCGCGCCGTTTGAGGTTAATATGGTCACAGTCAAGGCCCACCAGTTCCGAGACGCGCAGGCCAGAAGAGAAGAGCAGTTCCAAAATTGCCCTGTCACGCAATCCATTCAAGGTGTTAATGTTTGGCTGGAGGAGTAACCGCGTCATCTCGTCGGTCGATAAAAACGTCACCTGTTTGCGGACCGTGTGGGCCAATTCAATCTTGTCGGCCGCAAGGGCAGGGATACTGCGTTTGGCGCAGAACTTCAAAAAGCTGCGCAAGGCAATCAAGTGGTAGTTCTGGGTGCTTTTTTGTAGCTCGTCACTGGTGTTTGTGCCCAAGCGGTTCAGCCACAGGCGCCACTTACGGATCATCTCTGGATCAATCTCCGACACCTTAATATCACCTGCAAAATCGACCAAACGTGTCAGGTAGTGGTCATAATTAGCAATGGTTTTTTGCGAGCGGTTTTGCTCAATCTCCAGGTATTCTAAAAAGTCGGTTTTGGCTTTAGCAAATAGCATTACCTTTATTGTACGACA
>DATIHS010000067.1:0-26371 GCA_035480475.1 Patescibacteria group bacterium | reverse complement strand
TTGCCCAGCGTCATGCCGTAGCCTGTATGTAAAGGTTCGACGCTGAAAGTTGCACTGCTATCGCTGTGATCTTCAACGCGTACGACACCTGGGGTATGAATTGTTTTTGACATATATTCCCGCCTCCTCGTTAGCGTGAGTAGTACTCGACTATTAATTGTTCATTGATATCTGGCTCGGCTTCTTCCCGCGTGGGAAGGCCGGTAACAGTGATAACCAATTTCTTACGGTCAGCTTTGAGCCAGCCAGGGAGGCTGCTCGGTGCTGGACTGACATCATCCAAATGCTTGAAATATTCAGTTTTCTTGCTCTGCTCGCGCACTGCCAACACATCGCCGGCCACTAATCGAATTGACGGAATGTCTACGCGACGACCATTTAACGTTAAGTGGCCATGGGTCACTAACTGGCGGGCGGCGCGTCGGCTGGGAGCTAAACCAGCTCGATACACACCATTGTCAGCACGCTGTTCAAGCATTTGCAATAAACGCTCACCAGTCTGGCCACGTTTGCGTGATGCTTCAGCCATAAGTTTGCTAAATTGACGCTCTAACAAGCCGTACAACCGCTTAACCTTCTGTTTTTCACGCAGTTGCAAGGAATATTGGCTTGCCTTGTTGCGGTTGGGCCGACCGGTGTTTGATTGGCCGGGCATAGCACTTCGTTTGACAAGCGCTTTATGGGCCTTTGGATGAAGGGCATAGCCTTCACGGCGGCTCATTTTGACGATAGATCCTCTGTCGCGTGCCATCTAGACTCTCCTTGCCTTCCGTGGCCGGACACCACCATGTGGTACGCCAGTCACATCTCGGATCGTTTCAACGTGGATGTCGAGGGTTGTTAGGGTCCGTACGGCGGCTTCACGCCCAAGCCCAATGCCTTTAACAAAAACATCGGCTTTACTGAAGCCATGCTGTTGTTTAGCGGCTTGGCCGGCCTTTTCAGCGGCTACCTGGGCGGCATAAGCGGTTCCCTTCTTAGAACCACGGAAGCCACAACCGCCTGCGCTTGAAGTTGTCAAAACGCCGCCATTATTATCTGTAAAGCTCACTATGGTGTTATTAAACGTCGCCATGATGTGGACCTGGCCATATGGAACAGCGCGTTTCGACTTTTTACGCTTCGGTGCCGCCTGAGGGGCATCTGGCGTTGGCGTCGCTGTTGCTTCCGCTGTGTCTGTTGTATCGATTGCTTTATCTTCTGCCATGATGAACCCTTATGTCTTAGACGCCGACTTAGGTTGAGCGCCGCCCACGGCAACTTTGCGTCCACGTCGTGTCCGCGCGTTCGTCCGTGTGCGTTGGCCGCGTGACGGCAAGCCACGGGTATGCCGCTCGCCGCGATAGGACTTAATGTCTTTCAACCGTTTAATATTGCCAGCTACTATGCGTTGCAATTCACCTTCAACCGTATATTTGTCATTAATAACATCTTGAATGCGGGCAACTTCAGCGTCAGTAAGATTTTTGACACGTGTAGTTGGTTCAACGTTTGCGGCTTTAAGGATCTCGGCGCTGCTTTTAGGACCAACACCGAAGACATATGTCAGCGACACATGAATCTGCTTGCCATCAGGAATCGTTACACCCGAAATACGCGCCATGGTTAGCCCTGCCTCTGCTTATGCTTCGGTTTAAACTTGTTGATAACATAAACCCGTCCCTTGCGACGGACAATCTTGTCGTCGGGACTGATCTTTTTGACACTTGCACGCACTTTCATGCGGATCATGCTCCTTTCAGGTGCATAACACACTGCTTAATAGCTTGTTAATGGGGTTTATGACTTTCGGTACGTTATCCGACCCTTCGTAAGATCGTAAGGCGTCAATTCTACCGTTACCGCGTCTCCTGGCACGAGGCGAATGTAATGTTTCCGCATCTTGCCGGCGACGTGAGCTATGATCTGATGGCCGTTTTCGAGCTCTACACGAAATTGAGTGCCCGGAAGGGCCTCTACTACCGTTCCTGCAAGCTCGATTACCTCTTTATTCGCCATAGATATAACAAGGGGGAAGTATATCACTCATGTCAATAGTTTGTAAAGGAGTTTTTAAGATAAAGTCCATTGTTGTTTATTTGGCTTTTTTCCGCGGCAAGAAGCGGAGGCGCCGCCCACCGGTCGCAGCTTGGGCTGGCTCACTGCTGTCATAGAAGAAATCAGGTTGCTCATATTGGTCGTATGTGACCATAAGGGCGCGCGATTCGATAGCACGCAGGGTTTCGAGCGCGACCGATACCAGGATCAAGATACTCGTTCCGCCGATGGCAATGTTGGTTTTTAGGAAGATCTGGCCGACAATCGGAAGTAAAGCGAGGAAACCGAGACTCAAAGCACCAAAAAGGGTCAAGCGGTTAACGACGCGTGAGAGGTATTTTTCAGTCTCACTCCCAGAACGGATGTCAGCCAGAAAGCCGCCCTGTTTTTGTAGGTTTTCGGCAATTTCCTTGGCATTAAAGGTAATGCTGGTATAGAAGTAGGTGAAGACAAAAATCAAGGAAAAGTACACCACTGGGTAAATATAGGGCGTAAAGCCATGTGCTTGGAAAGTCGTCGCGCTCGGCGTCTGAAACCACAGAACAAGTTTGGCGCCAAGGCTTTGCAGGTGCGAGCTATGTGCCGCCGCTAAGAGCTGGCCGACAAAGCTTGGTACGCTTAAGAATGCCACAGCAAAGATAATAGGTATAACGCCGGCGGTGATCAGTTTGACCGGCAACGTAGTTGTAACGCCGCCGTAGGCTCTGTTCCCCTGTACGCGTTTAGCGTAGTTTACGGTTAGGTTACGCGCTGCCTCATTGAGTTTCACAATCAGGACAGTCACCGCAATAACAATGAACAAAATTAACAAACCGTAGAGCAGCGCCTGCTTGTTGACCGGCAAGGTTTTACCAAACAATACCCACCGGCTGCCTTTATCAACGATGGAGCTCACCACCGATGAGATTGTAGAAGGCAAACGGCTAACGATACCTACCGTAATAATTAGAGATATACCATTGCCGACATTTTGCTCGGTAATAAGCTCACCAAGCCACATCAGGATCATAGAACCCCCCGTTAGGGCAGCAATCATCAGGACCCATTGCATCAAAGAGGCGCCGGCGGTAATGTCGCCAATCCCACCTATTTGTTGGGCAGACTGGCGGACCAGGTATATAGCGCCAACAGACTGGATCAAAGCGAGGGGAAAGGTCAACAAACGAGTATATTGGTTAATCTTCTTGCGGCCATATTCACCTTCGTTATTGAGGTTTTCCAGCTGCGGAATAGCCTTCGTCAGTAGCTGCATGATGATCGAGGCGTTAATATACGGTCCTAAGCCAACAAGCATGATGGCGAAGTTGGCCAGCGCGCCACCGGACAATATGTCAATAAAGCTCAATAATGAGGTGTTTTTGGATGTCGTTAACAAGTTCTGAAGGACTTGTTTTAAGGTGTGGGGATCTGCCAGAGGAATCGGAATGTGCGCCATGATGCGGAAAACCAACAGCATGCCCAATACAGCTAAGACACGCTTGCGCATGTCACTGCTCTTTAACGACTGCCAAATGACCTTCCAACTCATCCGGACGCTAAGTTCCCTCTCTAAAATTTCATAATGAAAACTGTTCCAAGTATAGCGTACCCCTGGGCATTCACCAAGCTGTTACTTGGATGCCTTGTCTTGGGGTTGGCGCTTGACCTGCGGCGTAAGGCTAAAGCTTCCGCCCGCTTTTTGCAAGGCTTCAACGGCGGTGGTGCTTGCCGCTTGCAATTTGACTGTTACTTTTTTGGTCACATCGCCTTTAACAAGTAATTTAACGCGAACGTACGGGCTACTCGTTAAGCCGGCCTCAAAAACGGTAAAGTTATCCACGCTAGCACCAAGGTCACCCAGTTGCCCAGTGAAGATGTTTTCTGCCTTTGGCCTGGCACTCCGAAAGCCACGGAGCTTAGGCAAGCGTTGCATCAAGGGGTTCTGGCCGCCCTCAAAACCGGGACGACGACCATTGCCAGTGCGTGCTTTTTGGCCTTTTGTACCGCGACCAGCTGTCTTGCCTTGGCCAGCGCTAATACCCCGCCCGACACGACGAGCAGAACGGTTGGCTTTGACGTCTAATTCATGGAATTTCATGCTTTGGTCTCCGTAGGTTTCTTGGCTTTTGCAGGCTTTTTGCTGCGCTGTATTTGTTTGGTTATCCATTTGTCAGGATGTTCAACACTCAGCAATGCTTCCAAAGTTGCGTACGCTGTATTGATCTTGTTGGTTGAACCAAGGGATTTACTTAAGGCATTATGGATACCAGTTACTTCAAGGACGGTCCGCACAACACCGCCGGCAATCAGACCGGTACCAGGCGCTGCCGGCTTGACGAGGATGCGTGCTCCTCCAATTTTTACTTCGGCGTCGTGGGCAATCGTACCATTGATTATTGGGATCGTAACAAAGTGTTTCTTCGCAACTTCAACCGCTTTGGTGACAGCTTGTGTCACGTCGGCCCCTTTTGCAATGCCAATACCCACTTTGCCTTTGTGATCACCAACTACGACGAGGGCACGGAAGCGGAAGCGACGGCCACCTTTAACAACACGTGCCACACGGTCAATGTGAACGACGCGCTCGTCAAACTGCTTTTCTTCGCTATTTTGTCCAGGGCGGGCGTTTTGGCCACGGCCGGGATTTCCAAATTCTGCCATACTAAAACTCCAGTCCTCCTGCCCGAGCAGCTTCTGCTAGGGCTTTAACGCGGCCATGGTATAGGCGTCCACCACGGTCAAACACAACTTGTTTAATCTTGGCAGCTTTGGCTTTTTTAGCCAATTCTTCACCAACTTGGGTTGCTAGCGCAGTCATCGTTCCGGTGGTCTTATTACCAACGGTCGTGACATACACGACGGTCGAATGCTTACTATCGTCAACAATTTGCGCGGTGATATGGTGATGACTAATGAAGACACTCAGTCGCGGTCGAGCAGTAGTACCAGTCACCTTAGCACGAACACGGTACTTGCGTCGGATAGTATTCTGGGTTTTATGCTGTAATCGATGCATGGTTATTTATCCTTACCTGACTTACCGCTCTTGCGAAGAATGCGCTCATCGACATATTTGATTCCTTTGCCTTTGTAGGGCTCGGGCTTCTTTAGTGCACGGATTTCCGCGGCCACTTGGCCAACTTGTTGCTTATCAATGCCCGTGATAGTAATAACATTCTGCTCAATTGCGGCCGTCACGCCCTGTGGCAGCGCATAGTTGACCTCGTGCGAAAAGCCAAGGTTAAACTTTAAGCCATTGCCTGCCATAGCAACACGGTAACCGACACCATTAAGTTCGAGCTGCTTACTAAAACCGTTGGAAACGCCAACAACCATATTGTTGACAAGGGAACGCATGAGGCCATGCTTGGCACGGTTGGGCGCCTCGTCATTAGCACGGCTCACAATGACCTGATTTTCTTCCTGTTTGACAGTGATGCCCGGCATGGTGAACTGTGACAACGTACCTTTACTGCCGGCGACTGTAATGGTATTTGGGTCGACAGTGATTGTCACGCCTGACGGGATGTCTATGGGCTGTTTTCCTATACGACTCATCTTATAAATCCTCTAATAAACCTTACAAATTAATTCGCCACCAACACGCTGTTTGCGTGCGTCATAGCCCGTCATAATACCTTTGGAAGTACTAACAATGACAATGCCTCGGCCTTGCTTCACCACGGGCATTTTGTCAGCCGAGGTGTACAAACGGCGGCCCGGCTTGCTTAAGCGGACAATTTCAGTAATACGAGCGTTACCTTCATCACTATTAAGTGTAAGGGTCAGTGTCTTACCAATACTTGCGTCAATGGTTTTGACTTCATCAATATAGCCATTTTCTTTCAATAAATGGGCAATCGATTCCTTGCTTTTGGAATGCGGCAGGTTAATCTCGGTTTTGCGTACGGCTAGCGCATTACGGATGCGGGCTAGCATATCGGCGATGGGGTCAGTTGAAACTACAGACATATGGATCCTTCCTACCAGCTACTCTTTGTTACACCAGGGATTTCGCCCTTACTGGCGTGTTCACGAAAACTAAGACGACTCAGACCAAACTGGCGCATGTAGCCGCGGGGCCGGCCAGTCTCTACGCAGCGATTCTTCCACCGAGTGGGTGAACTGTTGCGTGGCAGTCTGTGCAAACCTTCGCGGTCGCCAAGTTCTTTAAGCTCGGCACGCTTGGCAGCATATTTTGCAATCATGCGCTGGCGCTTTAAGTCGCGGGCAATACTAGATTTTTTAGCCATTAGCGGCCTCCTTCTTTTTGAAACGGCATACCAAACTTAGTCAGCAAGGCCTTCGAATGCGACTGGTCCTTGCATGTAATAACAAATATCGCTTGTAACCCATGGGTTGTGGTGGTCTCATCAAACGTTAGCTCCGGAAACACTGATTGGTCCACGAGGCCAATACTAAAGTTACCGGATTGGTCAAAGGCTTTGTTACTAACACCATGGAAGTCACGCAAGCGCGGCAAGACAACGTTAATCAGGCGATCCATAAACTCATACATACGCTCGTCGCGTAAGGTGACCTTGAGGCCAATTTTATTGCCCTCACGTAGTTTAAAGCCGGCGATAGACTGCTTGGCGTTAGTCTCTATCGGTTGCTGTCCAGTGATCTTTCGCAAGGTGTTTAAGGCAGTTTCCATGACTTTTTTGTCATCCTTGGCCTTGCCCAAGCCAATATTCAATACTATCTTCTCTAAACGAGGTACCTGGTTTGGGTTTTTGAGCTCAAGCTCTTTTTGCAGCTCAGCAGCAACTTGCGTTTGGTACAGCGCCTTTAGTCGGGCAGATGAAACTGGGGTTGTACTAACTTTGGCTTTCGTGGTGGTTTTTTCTGCAGTGGCCATTATTTCATCTCCTTTCCGGTACGCTTGTACACACGTGTTTTCGTATTGTCTTTACTGACTTTGTAACCAATCTTTGATGGCTTCTTGGCAGTAGGCTCGTAGGCGGCAACCTTGCTTACCCAAATAGGTTTGGTGATCTCCACAATACCACCTTGTGGGTAGGTTCGGTTTGGCTTTGTGTGGCGCTTTACAATATTAATGCCTTCTACGGTTACCTTATTCTCAACAGGATGTGTGGCCAGGACTTTGCCGGTCTTGCCCTTATACTTACCAGACAAAACAATGACGGTATCACCCTTTTTGAGCCGGATCTTATAGATTTTTTGCATAGTCGTACCCATTACAAGACCTCCGGCGCTAAGCTAATAATCTTGGCATAGCCTTGTTCGCGTAGCTCACGCGGAACAGGGCCAAAAATACGGGTGGCACGCGGCAGTTTGTCGTCACCAATAATTACCGCTGCGTTGTCGTCAAAACGGATGGAAGAGCCATCTTTACGCTGAATAGCATCACGAGTACGGACGACTACCGCCCGCACGACCGACTTCTTCTTAACGGTTCCGGTCGGACTAGCGTCTTTAACGGTTGCCACGATAACGTCACCGACACGAGCATAACGACGACGGGTGCCACCAAGCACGCGAATGCACAAGATTTCCTTGGCACCACTGTTGTCGCAAACTGTTAGGCGCGTTTCCTGCTGGATCATGCTGCTTCTCCTTCGCTAGCATCATCTTCAGTTGCTTTCTTCTTGGAGGCCTTTGACGGTTCGGTTTCAACCGGTTCTTCGTGACGGATGGCAGCACGTTCAACAACCTTAACAAGCGTGAAGCGTTTTCGTGCGGAAACAGGCCGTACTTCGGCTATTGTCACGGTGTCGCCAGTGTGCGCATCATTAGCCTCGTCGTGTGCCATAAACTTCTTACTCGTGGTGTATTGCTTCTTGTAAAGGGGATGTGTTTTACGGCTAGCCACGGTAACGACTATGGTTTTGTCGCCGCGATCGGACGAAACGACGCCGGTGAGTGTTCGTGCCATTACGAGGCCTCCTTGGTTAGTTGTTCACTTAGAACGGTTAGCATCCGCGCCAGGTCTTTCCGCTTATTGCGAAGGTTGCGAACATTGGCGGTCTCGCCCATATGGACGCGGCGCCGCATTTCAGCGATCTCATCTCGCAATTTGGTTGTTTCAGTCGTCAAATCGGCGGTCTTGAACTTGCGGATTTCAGCAATTTTCATGGCTTAAGCCTCTTCCTTGACTAAGAACTTGGTCTTAACGGGCAATTTATGGGCGGCTAAGCGCATGGCCTCACGCGCCACTTCTTCTGTGACGCCCTGCATTTCAAACAAAATCGTACCAGGACGGACTTTAGCTACAAAGAATTCTGGATTGCCTTTGCCACTGCCCATTTTCACGTCCTGGGGTTTGCGGGTAACTGGTGTGTGCGGGAAAATTCGAATCCAAATCTTACCACCACGTTTGACGTAACGAGTCATTGCTTGGCGGGCAGACTCGATTTGACGTGAGGTGATACGTTCTTGGCCTTGGGCCTGCAACGCAAAGTCACCAAAGGCAATCGTGTTGCCAACGGTTGCAACCCCTCGGATCTTGCCCTTAAACACCTTGCGGTGCTTGGTGCGCTTTGGTAACAGCATCTTAGCTCACTTCTCCTTTATAAATCCACACCTTAATACCTATGATGCCAGCACCTGGGTAATGTGCTCGGGCGTGATGGTAGTCAATATCAGCACGCAGGGTATGGAGAGGCACGCTGCCTTCAACTGTCTTCTCACGACGTGACATTTCAGTTCCACCTAAACGGCCGGAGACTTCAATACGAATACCTTTCGCGCCGGCACGCATAGTTGCAGCAGCACCTTGTTTAACGGCTCGACGGAATGCAATACGGCGCTCGAGCTGGTGGGCGATGTTTTCAGCAACCAGCTTGGCATATAGTTCAGGTTTTTTAATTTCTTCAATATTGACACGTACAGGCACGCCGTAGATCTTTTCAATAGTGGCTTTCAGCTCTTGGGCTCCGGCACCACCACGACCGATAACAACACCAGCCTTAGCGGTCGTAATCGTAACCGTTACTAAGTTCGGGGAACGCTCAATATCAACTTGATTGATACTGCCACGGGTACCGACTTTGTCTTGGATCATCTTGCGGACCTTAAGGTCTTGAATAAGGTACTGAGCATATTCACGCTTGTTGGCAAACCATTTGCTGCGCCAATTCTTATTAACCTGGAGACGCATACTGATTGGATTAACTTTTTGTCCCATTACTTGGTCTCCTCTTTAGCAGCTGGCTTAGTGACTGGTTTCTTAGCGGCACGGGCTTCCCCATCAACTTCGACATAAATATGGGCACTCCGACGCTGGAATGGCAGCGCACGGCCGTGCGAAGCAGGGCGATAGCGCTTAATGCTCGGTCCAGCACTCACACGAATTGCTGTAATCTGCAACGTGTCTGGCTTCAGGTTGTGATTATGGTCAGCATTTGCCTTCGCACTTTCAATCACCTTACGCACTGCAAGGGCACTGCGACGAGGGGTATGGTTCAGAATGGTAATTGCGTCTTCTACACTGCGGCCACGCACTAAGGCAGCCACCACGCTCACTTTACGAGGGCTGATGCGGACGCTCTTGGCAATTGCTTTTACACTCATTTTATTTTCCCTTAGCTAGCTTTCCACCATGTGAACGGAATTTACGTGTTGGGGCAAACTCACCGAGCTTGTGGCCAACCATATTTTCAGTAACAAACACGGGTATATGGACTTTGCCGTTATGGACAGCTATCGTACGGCCAACAAATTCAGGTGCGATCGTACTAGCGCGCGCCCATGTTTTCACAATCGTGCGGTCTTCGGATCCCAAGGCGGCCACTTTCTTGGCAAGTTTTGGGTCTATAAATGGTCCTTTTTTCAGTGATCGGCTCATACTTATTTCCTCTTCGCCGCGTGACGGCTTCTTACTATAAACTTGGTGCTGATCTTGCGCCGACGGGTCTTGTAGCCAAGGGTTTTTTGGCCCCATGGTGTCTTAGGCGCTGTGCCGTGGTTCTTGCCACCACCAACACCATGACGGCCGCCGTCTCCACCACCATGTGGGTGGTCAGCAGCATTCATAACAACTCCGCGGACAGACGGACGGATACCTTTCTTACGGTTGCGCCCGGCTTTGCCGATCTTCATATTCTGATGTTGCTCGTTTCCGATGACGCCAATGCTGGCTGTGCACTCAACGTGGACCATACGGACTTCGCCGCTCGGAAGCTTAACCTGTGCATACTCTTCTTCACGTGCAACGAGTTGCGCCCCATTGCCAGCCGAACGAACGAGCTGGGCACCCTTACCAGGTTGTAATTCAATGGCATGGATAATACTACCAACGGGGATATTCTTGAGTGGCAGTCGGTTGCCGTTCTCGATTGGGGCTTCTTCGCCACTCACAACCTTTTGGCCAATCTTCATCCCATTGGCGGCCAAGATGTAGTGATAAGTGTTGTTACTATCTTTAATGCGGGCAATACGGGCACTACGGTTGGGGTCATACTCAATATGCTCAATTACCGCCTCTGTACCGGGCGCTAGTCGGAAGTTCATGATGCGGTAGAACTGCCGTACGCCGCCGCCTTTGTGACGCGTCGTAATACGTCCCTGGTTGTTGCGGCCAGATGTCTTTTTCTTAACCGTGACCAAAGCTTTCAATGGCTTCTTGGTAGTTATTTGCGTCAAATCTTGGCTGGTCATGCCTCGACGGCCAGGAGTAGTTGGCTTGTATGGTTTGATTGCCATTACTTCTTCTCCTTTTTGGCCGGCTTGTCTTCGGCTTGGTCTTCTTCATTGGCAAAGATGGCAATAAGATCGCCCTCCTTGACCAACACATAGGCTTTTTTAACATTTGAACGCGAGCCAAAAGTCTGACGGCCGCCACGACGGACAGTGCGTTTGACCTTGCCTTTGGTATTCATAATATTGACATCTAAAACGGTTACATCGAACTGGTCAGCAACAGCATCAGCTATGGTTAACTTATTAGCATTGCCTGGTACCTGAAAAACGTAAACATTGCTGTTTTGTGACAAGCCATAGGCTTTTTCGCTAAGGCGGGGCTTAAGGATCATGGACTTACTCATTATTTTGCCCCCGCTTTAACTGGCTTGAGCCAGTCGTGGATCATATCTAAGGCCTTTTGGCTGATAACGAGGGTGTCGGTATTAAGAAGGTCGAACGCATTCAGGTAAGTCGCCGGTACAAGTTTGACGTTCTTGAGATTGCGGGTAGCACGTTCGGCCAATTCATCCTTTAGGCTCACTGCTAGCAATATGTTGCCCGCAGCGCCAATTTTATTCAGCAACTTGATGGTTGGGCCGACTTTGCCTTCTTTGCATTCAAACGTTTCAATCACGATAATCTTGTTATCATCTGCAAGTAAGCTCAAGGCCTGCCGCACAGCCTTTCGTTTGGCACTTACCGGCATGCTATGGCTATAGTTTTCGCCGCCAGTTGGACCAAATGTTATACCACCCCCACGCCAGATAGGGTTACGGGTTGAACCAAAACGGGCCCGGCCGGTGCCTTTTTGACGCCATGGTTTGCGACCGCCGCCACGTACTTCACCTCTTGTTTTTGTTTTGCCAGCACTCGTACGCCCGTTGGCCAAATAAGCGACATAGGCGCCTTTTAATAAATCGTGGTTTTCGGCAACAACGCCAAAAACTGCCTTATCCAGTTTGGCAGGTGTGGTGGCCTTGTTACCAGTCTTGGTATAGGTCGCTACACTCATTGCTCAGTCCCTTTGATAATCACAATACCTTTGCGTGGACCGGGTACTGCACCTGCTACACCAATGACGTTCAGCTCTGGATCAACAATCACTACTTTAAGATTGCGGACCGTGACCTGCTCGTCACCCATTTGTCCGGCCATCTTCTTGCCTTTAAAAATCTTCTGTGGATACATTGAGCCAATCGACCCCGGCCGACGATAGCTGCCGCCACCATGGGTCTTGCGTCCTCGATGGAAGTTGTGACGCTTAATGGTGCCCGCCCAGCCTTTGCCTTTGCTCGTGCCCGTCACATGCACCACATCGCCGACACTAAAAACGTCGGCTGCGATTTGCGTGCCGACGCTTAGATCTTCTGGTAGCTCATCAATGCGGAATTCTCGGGCAATGGCTGGAGAGAGCTTGGCGGCCTTGTAATGGCCGATTTGAGGCTTCGCGAGCTTCTTCGCTTCCCCAGCTCCCACCTGTACAGCCATGTAGCCATCTTTTTCGTCAGTTTTCACTTGGGTCACAACATTTGGAGTGGCTGAAAGCAAGGTAATAGCCTGCATAACACCGTCATCATTGATGGTGCTTGTCATGCCGACTTTACGGGTAATAAGTGCTTTCATCCCAACTTTCTTTCATACCTATCGCATAGGACAGACATAAAATGATTGGCCGTCGCTGGTTTTCGCCCCTGTTAAAGGTCGCGAACCTTGCCAACAGACCAACAATAATTTGTAAATACCATAACAGATTAACAAAGATACGGCATATCTGTCAATATGTTGCAAAAACTACAAACAGCTGCCGTGACACCTCCTCCACTTAATAAACTGCCACGAACACCCTACTAGGCTTATGGTTTTTGGTCAGCAATATATGTTACATCGACTGGCCCGCCAGCTAACGAAGGGCGTTCACGTATACCCCAACATGGGTCCAGAAGCCGATCATTGCTGCGATGATCAAGAGCGCGTATTCGATCTTTCGGTCAATCTTGAAGTGATCATGTGAAGCAAAGAGTGTGCCGAGTAATAAACCGATTGGTAAGGGCACTTGCTTGGTGTTTGAGGCGTCAACAAGCCACAGCCACTGCGAACCGACAAGTACATATAAGACAATTTTCAGGACGTAAATCCCATCGAGTTCCTGGACGGGGCGCGTGTTTTGGCGTTTTTTAGTTTTTGCTTTTGCCATAAGCGGATTATACCACTACTTCAAGATGCCAGCCGCCTTCGCTGCTTTATAGGCATGCGGAAACTGTGAATGGCGAGGCGATGGAAGGCTTTTCTCCGTAAACCAGCCAATTTCATCTATCTTATGTGGTTCGCCAATTTTCACCTGTTGCGGATCCACAAGCGCGCTATGCATCAGCCAAATCCAGTGGGTTTTCTGACCCTCATGGTTCACGCGATGCGCTTCACCTGCGCCAAGAAACTTGATATCTAGCGCCGCAGCACACAGCTCTTCCTTAACTTCGCGTTCAATAGCATCAACGAGGGATTCTCCGTGCTCTAAAGCACCGCCACAAATGTCCCAGTTACCCCGTTCATCCCGGGCTTCTTGGCCACGTTTCATCAGCAGGACTCGCCCGGTGCCATCGTGAATAATCGAGCATACGGTAACGCCAACGTGGTCAATACCCCGACGCTTATTCGTAGCTTCATCAGCTAACTTATCCATTGCTTTAGTATAACAATGGCTGGTTCAAGCTAGTGTGAATATTTCTTGTCGCGCAGGTCTTGCCAGCCTTCTTTGTAATCTGCTGGCATAGCATCAAACTGTTCCCGTGCAACCTTATCCCAGTTCTTTCGTCCCATGAGGCCTCCTCTTAACCTTTAGAAGTTTAGAGAAGATTTGTGCAGAATGCCGTAATAAATCTATCAGTTACATTTTGATTTCAGCGTCACAACCAGCCGGCAGACTCAAATTCATGAGGCTGTCGATGGTTTTTGGTGTGGGTTCAAAAACATCAATCAAACGCTTATGGACACGCATTTCGAACTGTTCCCGCCCTTTTTTGTAGACGTGTGGGCTTTTGATGACAGTAAAGGTCGTTTTCTTAGTTGGCAGCGGGATTGGACCAGCGACGGTGGCGCCCGTACGCAAAGCTGTATCTATAATTTGTTTAGCTGACTGGTCAATGACCTTGTGATCATATGCTTTTAAACGGATGCGAATCCGCTGTTTACTACTTAGCGGGGCTTCAGTTTTTTTGACAACCGGTTTTTTAGCTTCTTCAGCCATGGGATTACTCCTTGCGCCGTAACCTCTTCCGGAGTGATGAGTGACCGGACGAGTTCTCGACACGATTAATTGATAGGGGTGATTCTACAGCAAAAGATTCAATATGGGAAGCAGGATTGTTTACGATGAAGTAGTTTGAGTTTTATAAATAAAATTCGTCGTTGGTGGTCATATTTTGATTTAACTAATGGTCGGTGCAACAAACCCAGGCAGCATGCATAATTGCAGTGTTCGTTTGGCGATTAGATAGTCGTGCAACGTGAAGTGCGTGGTTCAGTCCTCTCCCCGCCAGACGCATGGCATTTATTCTAGAGGGTTTAAGCTGGACAGCGTTGGCTGTGTAATCTGCCTGTAGATCAGCCGCAGCATCCAACGATTCTCCCGCTTGTGCAACATACCTTACCCACTTATTAAATTTGGCTACACCAACATCATCGCCCACGTCATCCAACTCGAGCAATGATGCAAAGCAAAGCGCTTCTTCCATACAAACTGCATGAAGGCCCTTGGGCGTTGTTGCGGCTTGTTTCTTGGCAGCAAATACAGGCAGTAACGATATCGCATGCCGAATGCGCTCACGATGATCATCCGACAATAAGCTAATTGATGCTTTGACTTGCAATGCCAAGTCAAGCTCTAGTCCAGCAAATATTTCACCCCGAAAAGCCCTATCGATATATGGCGTAAGATCGGTTTCACCTTGCTCATCAACAAGCCCGTCCATCACTTTTGCAAAACGAAACATGCTGTTCCAATACTGTCGTTGCTGCGCTGATACAGTAATACCATTTCCGTTGGCTGCTGCGGCTAGTATTGCCGATCCACGTTTGTACTCGTGCTTGGGTGGCGTTATATTTCGGTCGTGTTTTGCAAACAACGTGCTAAACAAGCCAAGGCTATCGACAATAATCTTAATGTCACCCTGTAGCGTGGCCGCTGAAGCGTACTCAATATCTGTTTCAACACGTTTTTGGGAATCAAGATCGTAACCACACCTGTACGCCTGAACACCGAAGCTATCGAGCATACCGGGTCGGCAAAGTGCGCGAGCCTTGCGCCATTCTTTTTGTGTCATTGGATCGAGCGAATCCATGATGCGCTCGTATTCCTTCGTTGCAATTGGCCTTGGCCCGACAACAGTCATTTCGCCTCTGTAAATATTATAGATTTGCGGCACTTCATCGAGACGTATTTTGCGTAAAACTTTGCCTAAACGACTTGCTCTCGGGTCATCATAGCCACTGCTGACTGTTTCTGCTCCATTAACGGATGGCATGGTACGAAGCTTATACATCGTAAACAGGTCTTCGTTTTGCCCGAATCTCTCTGCATTATAGAGCGGATCGACACCGTCAATAGAACGAATGAGTCCGGCCGCACCCAATACTAGAGGGGCGGCAAGAGGAACTAGTGTAGTAGCAAGCGCCAAATCCATGGCACGCTTTTGGCTACTTTCAACCCAAGCTTCTCCTTGCAATTGGTTCATTTCGTTAACCATAGCATATTTGTTTGACAATAGAAAAGAGCCCAATAACTTGAGCTCTTACTCTTCATTAGCTATGGCTATTTAGTGACTTTGGTGACAACACCTGCGCCAACGGTGCGGCCGCCTTCGCGGATTGCAAAGCGCAGACCTTGTTCCATGGCAATTGGTGCCAGCAACTTCACCTTGAAGGTGATTGTGTCACCTGGCATAACCATTTCTTTGTCAGCTGGCAGTTCAACTTCACCCGTCACGTCAGTTGTACGGAAGTAAAACTGTGGCTTGTAACCCTTGAAGAATGGCGTGTGACGACCACCCTCTTCTTTTGTTAGGATGTAAACTTCAGCGTCAAATTCAGTGTGTGGTGTAATCGAACCAGGCTTACAAAGGACCTGGCCACGCTCGATGTCATCACGCTCAATACCGCGCAAGAGCACACCAACATTGTCACCAGCCTGACCTTGGTCGAGGTTCTTTTTGAACATCTCAACACCAGTAACAACTGATTTGGTCGTAGGACGGATTCCGACAATTTCAACTTCTTCGTTAACCTTGACGACGCCTTGCTCGACACGGCCGGTGGCAACTGTACCACGACCCTTGATGGAGAAAACGTCTTCAATTGGCATCAGGAATGGCTTATCGAGTTCGCGCTTTGGCTCTTCGATGTAGTCGTCCATGGCCTTAACAAGTTCCATAATGGCATCTTCGTTGGCAGCATCGCCTTCGAGAGCTTTCGTTGCAGAACCCTTGATGATAGGAGCGTTTTCGTCAAAGTCGTTCTTAGCGAGCAGTTCACGAATGTCCATTTCAACCAGTTCAACCAATTCAGGGTCAGCGAGGTCCATTTTGTTCATAAAAACCAGGATCTTCGGTACACCAACCTGCTTGGCCAACAGGACGTGTTCCCGCGTCTGAGGCATTGGGCCATCAGCCGCTGAAACGACCAAGATAGCACCATCAACCTGAGCCGCACCGGTAATCATGTTCTTCACATAGTCAGCGTGACCAGGCATATCAACGTGCGCATAGTGGCGCTTTTCTGATTCATATTCTTGGTGAGAGGTCGCAATAGTAATACCGCGCGCCTTTTCTTCTGGTGCGTTATCAATTTGGTCATATGAAACCGGCTTGTTAACGTCACTTGGAAGTTTTTTTGCGAGTACAGCAGTAATAGCTGCAGTTAATGTCGTCTTACCGTGGTCGACGTGGCCCATGGTACCAACGTTGACGTGTGGCTTGCTTCGGTCAAAATCTGCCATAGTTAGTAGATCTCCTTAACTTAATGTTGTTTTCGCGATCCATTTTGCATACACAGCAAAGCCCTCTCGCGAGTTACCTGATTATCTTACCCGAGCTCAAGAAGTTTGTAAAGGGTTACCTCTTCGCTGGGGCCTCATGTGTGGAACATCCACTTACATCCGTTACGGAATCCTATTTGCTGTTTTTGGCAATGATAGCTTCAGCAACGTTATTAGGAACGTCAGCGTAATGGTCAAGTTCCATGCTCGAGCTAGCTCGGCCCTGAGTGGTGCTACGAAGGTTGGTCGTATAGCCGAACATCTCACCCAGTGGCACAAAGGCAGTAATCTCTTTGATACCGCTGCTCAGATCCTCCATAGATTCGATGCGGCCACGCTTGCTGTTCAAGTCCCCAATAACATCGCCCATAAAGTTTTCAGGCGTCACGACGACGACCTTCATGACAGGTTCGAGCAACACCGGCGAAGCTTTTTTAACGCCGTCTTGTAGTGCCATTGAACCAGCAATACTGAAGGCCATTTCACTGGAGTCAACATCGTGGTAACTGCCATCGTACAATTCGGCCTTGATGTCCACGACAGGGTAGCCCGCAATGACGCCGTTGTTCATAGCCTCTACAATGCCTTTGCGCACAGCTGGGATATATTCACTCGGCACGACGCCACCCTTGATGCTGTTAATAAACTCAAAGCCTTTGCCGGCTTCATTTTGGCTCAATCGCAGCCAAACGTGACCGTATTGGCCACGACCGCCGGATTGGCGGACAAATTTACCTTCAACTTCGACGGCATCTTTACGGATGGTTTCACGGTACGCTACCTGTGGTGCTCCAACGTTCGCTTCCACGCCAAATTCGCGCTTCATGCGGTCAACAATAATCTCCAAGTGTAGTTCACCCATACCACTAATTATGGTTTGGCTTGTCTCGTCATCCACTCGGATTCGGAAAGTTGGGTCTTCTTCTGCCAAACGCTGCATAGCGAGACTCATCTTTTCCTGGTCAGCTTTGGTCTTTGGCTCAATCGCAATAGACACCGGTGGCTCTGGGAAGGTTATGCTTTCGAGCACAATGGTATTGTTTGGGTCACATAATGTATGGCCCGTCGTCGTGCCCTTAAGACCAACTATAGCCGCAATGTCACCAGCGCTGACTTCTTGGACGTCTTCGCGCTTATCTGCCTGCATACGCACAATACGGCCGATGCGTTCCTTTTCACCTGTCGAACTATTCAAAACATACGACCCGGCGTTTAGCTTGCCGGAATAGAGGCGAAAGTAGGCTAACTTGCCTACAAATGGGTCTGTCGTAATCTTGAAGGCCAAGCCTGCCATTGGTTGGCTTTCGCTTGGTTTACGCTCGACTTCATCCCCAGTTTTCGGATGTGTGCCCCAGGTGGAACCTCGGTTTTCGGGACTCGGTAAAAGCTCAACCACAAGGTCGAGAACTTTCTCAACAATCACACCACGGCCGTCGCCACCGGTGACCGCAAAGAAGTTGCCCGATAGTACCGCGCTGCGGATGGCCTGCTTAATATCATCTTCACTGAGGCCTTCTTCACCGACTTCAAAGTACTTTTCGAGCATCTTTTCGTCTTCAGCAACCGCATTTTCGATCAAAAGGGAGCGGTATTTTTTTACCTGCTCCAGCATGTCAGCGGGAATTTCGTCCTCAACGAGTGATTTGTCGGTGAATTCTTTATAGGTATAAGCTTTCATGCTCACCAAGTCGACGACACCGTTCACCGACTGCTCAAAACCAATTGGCAAGTGGACGGGAAAGGCATGTTTGCTGAGACGGTTATGGATTGAGTCAAGCGATTTATAGAAGTCGCCACCAGTTTGGTTGATTTTATTAATGAAACAGATGCGTGGCACACCGTACTTGTCGGCCTGACGCCAGACAGTTTCGGACTGTGATTCGACACCCATTTTACCGTCAAAGACAACACACGCACCATCCAAGACACGCAAGGATCGTTCCACTTCCACGGTAAAGTCAATGTGGCCGGGGGTGTCGATGATGTTGATCTGATGGTCTTTCCAGTAACACGTCACCGCAGCAGAAACAATGGTAATACCACGTTCACGCTCTTGGGCCATCCAGTCGGTCGTCGTTTCGCCTTCGTGAACAGCACCAATCTTATGCTTTAAGCCTGTACGGTACAGAATGCCCTCAGTTGTGGTTGTCTTACCAGCATCAATATGGGCAATAATTCCAATATTGCGTATTTTATCGAGTGCATACTTCTTTGCAGCCATTACTTCACCCCTTCATTATTGCTCTGTGTCGTACCCCGGTATTCTTGGACAGCCCGTACCTCAGGCTCAGGAGTCGTAAATTCTTCAAGACGCAGTGCGACACCTACATGTAAACCATGGATTGCCCGCATTACGAGATTGCTGACGCCTTGGTCGGCGCCCATACGTGCATCTCCCGCAAGCAGCTCATTATATGCCTGCCGTGACCGTAATGCTTGATCAGCAAACTGATGGCCCCATTGGGCAATTTCTTCCCGTTTTCCCATTAGCTAATACCTCGCGAAGTGGGCAAAGGCCCGGTTGGCCTCAGCCATCTTATGGGTATCTTCTTTTTTCTTCACAGCAGTGCCAGTGTTGTTGTAGGCATCTACAAGTTCGAGGGCGAGGCGGTCTTCCATGCTCATGCCTTTGCGGGCCCGAGCGGCCTGTACAAACCACATCATGGTAAGGTGCGTTTGACGCTGTCCTTTCACTTCGAACGGTATCTGGTAATTAGCTCCACCCACGCGCCTGGAACGTGTTTCCATATGCGGTTGGATATTCTTGATGGCTTGTTCAAAAACCTCAATTGGGTTCTGGACTTTCAGTTTGTCTGCAGCCTTTTGCATGCCGTTGTACACCAAGCGCTCTGCGAGCTGCTTCTTGCCATTCAACATAACGCGGTTAATCAGCCGTTGGACCAATGTACTGTTGTAGAGGCGGTCAGGCTGGATATCACGAACAAGCGATTTAGTAACTTTGCGAGGCATGGTTACTTACCGGCCTTCTTGGTACCGTACTTGCTACGACCCTGTTTGCGGTTACTGACACCTTGTAAATCAAGAGCGCCACGGACAATGTGATAGCGAACACCGGGCAAGTCTTTGACACGTCCACCGCGGATCATAACCACAGCATGTTCTTGCAAGTTGTGACCTTCACCACCAATGTAAGCCCAGACTTCATAGCCATTTTGCAAACGTACGCGTGCTACTTTGCGCAAAGCCGAGTTTGGCTTCTTTGGTGTTTTCGTGGTCACCTTCACACAGACGCCACGCTTAAAGGGCGCAGGTTTTTCGTAGTTCCTCGTCTTTAGGTTATTGGTGACGCGTTGTAAGGCAGGCGACTTAGACTTCTTGGTCACCTTGGTGCGTGGCTTGCGCACTAACTGGTTAATCGTTGGCATTTAAACTCCTTAGGTGTGTAGTCTTCTGCTGCATACGAATGCCGGCGTACGGCTCAGACCACTTAATGAATGCGTTAACTTTAGCAGAAAGCTGTCTATTCTTCAACATCTTCTGCCATGACGTCAAGTTCATTGGTTGCTTGGTAGCCAGTACCCACGGGTATCCGACGACCAAGTATGACGTTTTCTTTAAGTCCAAACAAGCGGTCGGTCTTGCCGCTGGTGGCAGCCGCTATGAGGACACGTGTTGTGTCCTGGAAGGACGCGGCGCTCAGGAATGAATCGGTGCTCAAGCTCGCCTTAGTAATGCCTAGCAGTAGTTGGTTGAACTTAGCCGGCTGTTTTTTGTCGCCAACGAGCCTTTCATTGGCTTCAACAACCGCCAGTTTACTCACAATGTCGCCGGTGACAAATTCGCTATCACCCGCTTCCTCAACCTGTACACGGCTGAACATTTGGCGCACTATGATTTCCAGATGCTTGTCGGCAATGTTCTGGCCTTGGCCAGCAAAAATTTGCAGGATCTGGTTCATGATGTAGCGTTGCGTTGGTTCCACACCTTGTAGACGCATCAATTCATGTAGATTGATAGAACCGTTGGTCAAGCGTTGTCCGGCGACGACGGTGTCGCCGTCTTTGACCAATAGCTGCTTGAAGCCAGGAATTTCGTAACGGATCTGGCTCTTGCTACTTGGCACAATGACAATTTTGGTCTTAACAATGTCGGCTTTGCCAGCAATCGGTGCAACCAGCGGTTCGCTATTGTCTTCCTGCGCAGCGACGACATCTCCCAGTGCTACCTCTGTACCACTAGCAATATGTGGCTTGCGGCCCTTCAGCGCTAGCTCAACCTTTTCATTATCGTCTGCGGCAATCTGAACCACATAGTGCTCGCCCTCTTCCCAAGCCGTAACACTACCAGCGATGTCTGCCAAGTATGCCTGGCCCTTAGGAGTACGAACTTCAAACAATTCTTCCACACGGGACAAACCTTGGGCGGTGTCATCTGCCACGACGGCACCAGAGCGGTGCTTCGAGTCAAGTGACAACTGAGTACCTGGCTCACCAATACTCTGTGCGGCGATGACGCCAATTGGATGGTGGCCGACCACTAGTTCTCCGGTGGCCGGATCGACACCGTAAGACTTACGCGGTACGCCACGAACAGAAGAGGAAGACAAGGCACTCATGATCTTAATACCATCAACTTTCTCATCGGCTTCCATCTTGCCGGCCATGTCCTTGGTGATGAGCTCACCCGATTTTACAAAGCCTTTAATGTCTTGGGCAGCGTAGCGGCCGTCAAGGCGCGAGGCAAAGGTAACGCCAATTTCTGCGGCGTCAGATCGTAGCATAGCAAAGCCAGGATCTGTTTCATCGTCATCGATCGTAAAGACGTCTTGACCGACGTCGACCAAACGGCGTGTAAGGTAACCGGCGTCAGCCGTCTTGAGGGCAATATCAATGAGGGCCTTTCGCGTACCACGCGTACCCGTAAAGTACTCAAGTGGTGTCAAGCCCTGGACATAACCTGACTTAATTGGCAGCTCAATAGCACGCCCAGTCGCATCAGAGAAGACGCCCAGCATACCAACCGACATTTTCATCTGGCTGATGTTACCACGTGCACCAGAGGTTATGGCGACTGCCATAGAGGACTCGCTGTTTTCCATTTGCTTCGCCAACAGGTCCTGGACCGCTGTATCAATCTTGGTCCAGTTTTCCACTGTCAAACGGTGACGCTCTTCCTCGGTAATGAAGCCTTGTTCATATTGTTCACTAATTTTAGCGGCGCGGTCTTCACCGTCCGCCAACATCTTGGGCAAACCTTCAACTTCGGCAAAGTCACCCATACCCATGCTCAAGCCGGAACGGGTGGCAAATTCAAAACCCAGGTCTTTCAAGTTGTCGGCAATTTCGGCAGTGCGGTCTTGACCATACTTGCGGTAGACCAGTGCCATTACACTCGCCAAGCGCTTTTTGGTCATTGGTTCGTCTTGGAACGGAAAGTCTTCGGGGAAGATTTCGTTAAAGATCAGTCGTCCCAAGGTGGTCTCGCGGACTTCACCGCGGAACGGTACCCGCACATAGCTTTGCAAGCCGATGCTGTCGGCGTCACGTGCCATGATGGCTTCTGCCACATCAACATAACTATGAATCTTAGTTTTTTTACTGGGACGCTCGTAGGTCAGGTAGTAACAACCCAGCACGATGTCTTGCTCGATGTGCAAAATAGGCGAACCGTCAGCAGGCTTCAACAGGTTCTTGTTGCTGGCCATAATTTCCCTGGCCTCTTTTTGTGCAGCGTTGCTTAGTGGTAAGTGTACCGCCATTTGGTCGCCGTCAAAGTCAGCATTGAAGCCCTTACAGACCAAGGGATGCAACTGGATGGCGCGGCCTTCGATCAAAACCGGTTGGAAGGCCTGGATACTCAGACGGTGCAAGGATGGTGCGCGGTTTAAGAGCACATATTTACCCTTAATGACTTCGTCAAGGGCATCCCACACGGCAGTTTCGCCGGTTTCAATCATGCGCGTGGCGCTACGGATGTTATGGGCGTGTTCGTTCGTAATTAACCATCCGATGACAAATGGTTTAAAAAGCTCGAGGGCCATCATTTTTGGCAAACCACATTGGTAAATCTTTAGCTCAGGACCGGCTACAATCACCGAACGGCCAGAGTAGTCAACACGCTTCCCCAAAAGGTTTTGGCGGAAACGACCTTGCTTACCTTTGAGCATGTCAGACAAGCTCTTAAGGCGGCGACGTTGGCCGGTAGCAGCAACGGCGCGGCCACTGCGGGCATTGTTATTGTCAATCAAGGCATCAACGGCTTCTTGCAACATGCGCTGTTCGTTACGTCGAATAACTTCAGGGGCGTTCAACTCAATCAGCTTCTTCAAACGGTTGTTGCGATTAATGACGCGTCGGTAGAGGTCGTTGAGGTCGGAGGTCGCAAAGCGGCCACCCGTCAACTGCACCATCGGACGTAGGTCGGGGGGAATAACCGGCAAGACTGCTAAGCACATGCTGCTCGGTTTAATACCGGCACGGTACATGCTTTCCAACAGGCGCAAACGCTTCATGATCTTTTTCTTGCGCTGGCCCTTAGCTTCTTCAGCCTCTAACGTCAACTCAGCAATCAAGCTTTCGAGGTTAACTTCGTCAAGCAGTTCTTTCAAAGCTGCGCCACCCATACCAACTTCCACGAGGTCGGCAAGGTTTTCCGGCAAACCCCGGTAATCGGTTTCACTAATGAGGTTGAGCTTGTCGAGTGCCTGCAACTGTTCCTTGAGCTCGTCGAATTCTACTGTGACTTCTTCAAGCTCTTTTGTCTGCATTTCGGCCAAAGCCTTTACGTTGGCGTCAGCCTTAGCTGCTTCGGCTTCGTAGCGAGCCTTAATAGCTTCTTTGGCAGCCGCAAACTCAGCTTCTTTATCAGCCATGAGTTGGTCGCGCTTTTCGGCGTCTACTTTCTTGATGATGTAACTTGCAAAATAGGCAATCCGTTCCAGGTTTTTAACGGTCATGCCTAGTAGCAGGCCGATAGCACTCGGTGTTCCACGCAAGAACCAAATGTGCGCCACGGGGCTGGCTAAATTAATGTGTCCCATGCGCTCACGGCGAACGATGGCCTTGGTGACAATTTCACCGTTTTTGTCTACGGCAGCCTCGCGTGAACGGACACCCTTATACTTGGCGTCGTGGGGATTGATGTCCTTGACTGGACCAAAAATCCGTTCGCAGAACAAACCATCGCGTTCAGGTTTTTGGGTGCGGTAATTAATGGTTTCTGGCTTGGTTACTTCACCATATGACCAGTCCAAAATGTCTTCCGGACTCGCAACCGCCAAACGAACGGCGTCAAAGTCGGCAATGTCGGTACCGTATGAATAACGCTTCATTATGCGGCCTCCTCTTCTTCAATTTCGGTGACCACAAGGTCGTCATTGTCATCATTATCGTCACTAACAGGCGTGGTTGCAGGAATATCATCATCCAACTCGATGACAAATTCCTCACCAATCGCCTCTTCAGAACTCATATCTATGTCAGAAATCGTTGGCGCTGGCACGTCAACGTCAGCCTGATGTTCGGCTTCATCCTTAATATTCTCGGCCAAGACCTCCTCGGCATCAACGACCGCGTCGGAAGCAATCAGGTCAATCTTCAAGCCCAGACCCTGCAACTCTTTCACGAGTACATTAAAGCTCTCGGGTACTTTTGGACCGACAATTTCGGTGCCTTTAATAATCGCTTCGTAGGCTTTGGAGCGGCCATATACATCGTCAGACTTGATCGTCAGCATTTCTTGCAACGTGTTACTGGCGCCATAGGCTTCAAGAGCCCACACTTCCATCTCACCGAAGCGTTGGCCACCGTTTTGGGCTTTGCCACCCAATGGTTGTTGCGTAACCATAGTGTAAGGTCCGGTGGAACGGGCGTGGATCTTATCAGCAATCATGTGGTTCAATTTAATCATGTACATAGAGCCGACCGTGGTGTGCTCTTTGAAAGCTTCACCGGTGCGCCCATCATATAGCTGCTGTTTGCCATCTTCGGGCAAGCCAGCTTCTTTAAGTAGGGCATGGATCTTCTCCGGTTTTACCCCATCAAAGGCTGGGCTGGCGACCCGTAAGCCGAGGGCACGGGCAGCCATACCTAAGTGAGTTTCAAACAACTGGCCAATGTTCATACGTGAAGGCACACCGAGAGGGTTCAAAATGATGTCTACCGGTGTCCCGTTTTCCATAAAGGGCATGTCTTCCACGGGCAAAATACGGGCAATAACACCCTTGTTACCGTGGCGGCCGCCGAGCTTGTCACCGACGCTGATTTTGCGCATCTGGGCCACAAAGACCTGGATTTGCATCAAGACACCAGCTTTGAGTTCATGGCCATTGGCACGGCTAAAGACTTTAACGCCGACGACCTTACCGTGTTTGCCGTTGCTCATACGCTGCGAGGTATCGCGGACTTCTTTGGCCTTCTCACCGAAAATCGCACGTAACAGGCGCTCTTCTGAGCTCAGTTCTTGTTCACCCTTTGGCGTAATCTTACCAACCAGGATGTCACCGGGATGGACTTCAGCGCCGATGCGCACAATACCGTCTTCATCTAAGTGTCGCAAAGCGTCTTCAGAAACATTTGGAATGTCACGCGTCACAATTTCAGGGCCAAGCTTGGTTTCACGGACTTCAACCATGTAATCAACAATGTGGACAGAGGTCAGTGTGTCATCTTCGACAAGCTTGCGGCTGATGATGATGGCATCTTCGAAGTTGTAGCCTGCCCATGGCATAAAGGCCACAATCAGGTCTTTGCCCAAGGCCAGTTCACCGTCGGCAATGCTCATACCCTCAATAAGCGGATCTCCGGCTTTAACTTTATCGCCAGTCCTAACGACGACTTTCTGGTTGATGCTCGTACCTTCATTGCTCCGTACAAAATGCAGCGGGTGGTAATGGGCACTGTGGTCTTTGTACTTGACGACTACTTCATCACCACTCGCACCGGTAACTTCACCAGAGGCCTCGGCCACAATGAGTTGGCCTGTGTTGCGGGCAGCGTGGGCTTCCATGCCAGTACCGACAATCGGCGTTTCGGGTTGGACGAGCGGTACAGCTTGACGCTGTTGGTTACTTCCCATAAGTGAACGATAGACGTAGTTCTTTTCAATAAAGGGAATCAGCCCGGCGCTCGAGCCGATAATTTGCTTGCGGCTAGCATCCATGTGCGTGACATCATTGGCATCAACTTCACCAGATTGCAAATGTGATCGCGCACTGACGCGCTCGTTGACAAAAAAGCCTTTTTCATCAGTTTCTTCACCGGCGCTGGCTATAACCGCGCCTTCTTCTTCACTCGCATCCAAGTAAATGACTTCGCTGGTAACTTCAGCTTTAACCGGCCAGGTAACTTGTCCTTTAACAGCGGCCAATTTTTTGGCTTGTTCAGCGGTGATTTTGGCACCTTTTTTGACAATAACTTTGCCTTTTTCATTTTCCAGGTCGGCGCTGGCAATATGGCCAGCCGCTTGTTTGGCGGTCACAGCGTTCAAAACCTTACGGTAAGGCGTCTCCATGAAGCCATAGTCGTTGATACGCGCGTAGGAAGCCATGTTGAGCACCAAACCAATGTTGGCGCCTTCAGGGGTTTCTACGGCACATATGCGTCCGTAATGAGTAGCGTGGGCGTCACGGACTTCAAAGCCGGCACGTTCGCGGCTCAAACCTCCAGGGCCCATAGAGCTGAGGCGGCGCTTGTGAGCCAACTCGCTCAAGGGATTGATTTG
>DATIHS010000066.1:0-5642 GCA_035480475.1 Patescibacteria group bacterium | reverse complement strand
TAGTGGCCGGTTCCAATCTCCAAAGTGTGTTGGGTTGAAGTACTGGTCGAAGTACTACGGCTATGTGAATTCACACTCACGTTACTAGAACTTGAACCAGTACCATCGTTAGAGTTATTGACATCCAGTTCAAGTGAACTGTTGCCGTTGTTAATAACCTTGTGTGTAGAACCATTTGAAGGGACATCAAATGTCTGGCCATCCACCGATACATTTGTTTGGCCGTTGGTACTGTTGACGTTCACATTATTGGATGATGCGTCGGTAGACGGTGTCACGAGGTCTGTACCGTTCTCGGTGTTGACGTCGCTGTTGGTCGTAGACGTCACTGATGGAGAGACAACGTCAGTCGAGGCATTATGTGTGGGAGCCTGAGCCATTAAAGAAGCGGCACTCACAACGGCGCCGCCAACAAGGGTAAATGCAAAAACTAAGAAACTTGTTCGGTTGAATCTATTTTTGAACATCAGCAAAGAACCGTGACGATCGCCGGCAGCATAACTTCCGCTATGTCTAAAGAACCGAACAGGTTTTTGCATGGTCCCTCCACTAATTGAAACTTTACTTACTTAAGCTCTTTGTATCCGTTTAAATCATAGGCGTCTGAGGAGTAAATTCTGTGATATTTCTAACAAAATCACCTTAGCACGTCATAACCTGCGCAGTTACCATAAGCAAAAAGTTAAAGTTCTGAAGTATATTATTTTACTTTTACGCCAAAAGTAAATAGCAAAATAGTTAATAACCTAAAACAAATACGGACAGCCCCTGGTGGCTATCCGTATATTGTTGTAACTTTGATATTAACTCAGTTGGTGCTTAAGCTTTCTCCATTGCTTGATTTGCACGCGCTGCGCTTTGTTATCGTTCATACCCTCGTCTTCGTAATCCTCATATGCGAGCTGATCGACTCGCATTGGTGTATGCAAGTATTTTGATCTTTTCACAAACTACCCCCTCTTTTTTGTTGCCGATTGGCTTTTACTTTACATTAACGTATTTAACCCTTCCTCTTGCATTGTGCCGCTTGCTAGGCGGTCTTTCGCACTATCGCGCGTCACGTAGGTTTTCCTCAATCTCATCGGTTGCCTCACTCAACTTACCTTTACTATGGTGTAACTTCTCCCGCAAATTCTGGCGGAGTTCGTCACCACGCGTTGGTGTGAGTAAAGCTACCAGTGAAGCACCTAGGGCCGCACCAGCGACAAACATAAAGGTCTCTTTCATTCGTGTATCCATCACTGTCCTTTTTTCAATTTACCTGCTGCTAACTCATGCATCGTTTTTTCAATGATAGCCTGTGCTTTTGGACCGTACTTGTTCATGGAAGAATCTCCTTAACTTCTGTTCTGGTTATAGCCTTACGTTTTCTGACTCAATCAGCAAATATGGTTCGTATGGGTTGCGGGGAAGCCGTCGCTTGGGCTCCTTTGCTGCGGGCATACCTATGACCTAGCTACCGACCTAATGATTACGAGTAGGACGACTGCGCCAAAAACTGCGATGACAAAACTTGAAAGGCTCACGCCGGTAACGCCGGTCCCCCCAAGTGCGCGGACTAACAATCCGCCAAGAATTGCCCCCAAAATACCAACTACAACGTTGGCGGCGGCACCTTGTTGTTCATCCGTACTTACAATCAAAGATGCAATCCAACCGGCCAACGCTCCAAACAAAATCCAAACAATAAGGCTAATGAGCATTGTTTCTCCTTTTACGTCAAACCCATACTTCGTGTATTACTGCTGAAGCTGTCGTGGGTTTGAGATGTGAGGTAAGTAAGCAGCGAGCTCATGTACACGACCCACAAAACTGCTTTTTGCGCGGCCATGAACTGCATTATCGTTAAGTTCGGGGAACTGCTTCGTTTTGCGTTCCAAAAAACTATGGATCCGCTCGTCTAGCTGGTCATCCCTGATGATTTTCATATCGTCTCCCTTAATTTAGCATTACCTACCTAGTGTTATTAGGTAGCCCATACTATGGCGGTTGTGCTTGCCCGGCGCTGTAAAGAACCTAACGCAAAAATTGTGAGAAAAATTACTTCTCTTACAGGAGGAATAGTCCAGTGTTACAATATGCCTGCCGAAGGCTACAATATGCAAGATATTCTTGACCAACTCCAGAGTAAAACCATTGCCCGCACGGTGCGGAAACATTCTATCCTGCTGTACCAGGGTGAAGTGCCTCGCTCGGCCTACTATTTGAAAAAGGGAGTAATGAAGGTCTATAGCATCAACTCTGTTGGTGCCGAACAGATTGTGGCTTTTTATACCGCTGGAGATTTATTTCCTATCTCATGGATTTTTGATAAAACTACGAGCACGCTCTATTACTACGAAGCGATGACCGATTGCACAGTTCTGGCTATAGATAAAAAGGCTCTAAGAGAAGTACTTAACAGTCGGCCTGACATGCTAGCTAAAGTTTTTGATTATGTTATGACGAATTACACAAGCTCTCTGCTTCGGATTACTTCCCTCGAACAATCACGCGCTGGTGAGAAAATAATGTTTACGCTTTATTACCTGGTCTTCCGTTACGGGCGTGAGATTAAGCCTGGCATTTATTCCATACAGATGAACCTTACCCACACTGTTATAGCTGATATGGTGGGCATTGCACGCGAGACTACAGCCGTTGAAATGAACAAGCTAAAAAAGGCTAATGTCGTCCAATACAATAGCAAGGAATATATCGTCGACCGCAAAAAGCTCGAACGCGCCATGGGTGAAGATACCTTCAATGCCCTCCAAGGCTAATGGAAGCGACCAGCGCTAGTATTAAATAGCTAGCAGCCTAAGCAGTATGAATCGCAAACGCTTTAGTTGAGCGTGCTATCGACAATTTGCAAAAGTTCTTTTGGGGAGGCCCACGTTTTGAGAATGTAGCGTTGGGCGCCGAGTTGGTAGGCTTGGTCGATTTCTTTCTGCATATCGTAATTGCTGAAAACAATTACCTTAACGTCCGGATGTTCATCCTTCAAATGGTATTTGCGCAGGAAGCCTACGCCATCCAAATGCGGCATGCGTAAATCGAGTAAAACCAAATCAGGCTCAAAGTCCTTCGTGAGTTTCAGAGCTTCTTCACCATTGAAGGCCGTTTTAACATTGTAGCCGGCTTGCTTAAGTATCATTGCGTAGGCATCATTTAAAGAAGTCTCATCTTCAACAATAAGAATAGTAGCAGTCTTTTTCTTGGTCATAGACGCAGCTCTTGCACTTCACAAGCATAGCATTTCGACTTGAAGGAACTGTAACAAATATTACGATTTTCGAGAGGCGTCTGGTAGTGTAATGGTAAAGGTTGAACCCTTCCCGGGTATGGACGCTACCCGGAGATGGCCGTGGTGTAATTCAATTAAATGTTTGGCCAGGTACAGGCCAACGCCTGTCCCACTGATCGTCTGAGTGAGCTTATTGTCCAAACGTGTAAAGAGCTTGTAAAGTTTGGGAAAATCCTCAGCCTCAATCCCAATCCCATTGTCTTGTACAGAAATCTCTACGTGAGTTTTTTTGCGTCGTAAACTCACAACTAGCTTGCCCCCAGGCGGTGTGTACTTAATGGCATTACTAAGCAAATTCTCGAGTGCCATGCGTAGCATATGGGCGTCTACACTTAACAACATCGGGCGCTTTGGGAGATGCATTTTGAGGCTATGGCCAACACTCTCTAAGTCCTGTTGCTGCTCACTGACGACTTCTTCGACCAAAGCTACGAGGTCGGTCTCAGTTTTAGCGAGCGTAATGCGTCCCGCGTCAACCTTGGCAACATGCAGCATTTCATTAATGATATAAAGCTGGCGCTCGTTCCCGTCATAGGCTTTCTCAAGTAAAGCGATTTGGTTTTTCGGTACTGTTCCAGCAAAGCCCTGTAGTACCATCCCAAGGTATTGTTTAACGGTGGTAGCTGGTGTACGTAGCTGATGTGAAGCCAACGAGAGCAGCTCATCCTTGGCCACATCAATATCCATTTCTTTTTGCAGGGCTAGTTCGCTTGCACGGGCCTTAAGGAGTAAATAAATCACATCTGCCAGCAAAAAAGCGAGCATCAAGCCAATAATCCAGGTCCAAACCGGTGTAGCCCGCCGCTGTTCTGACACGAGTGTGTCAATGCCAAAAGCGTAGTGTATGAGCCACCGCTGGCCATAAAAATCAACGGCGCGCGTATCACTTTGGCGGTCCCGTTGCTGTGTCAGCTGGGCATAGTTTGGAGTCTCGTAAAAAACCTGCTCTTGGCCACTATTGTCAGCAGAAATTTGAAAAGCTATGTCGTGGTCATTAGCAGTCTTATGAAAGAGATTTGCAAAAAAATCATCAGTATAAAAACCAGCGTAAACATAGCCTTGAAGCGCGGCCCTGCGTTCAGCGGTTGAATCTGCGGGCACATTATCCCGATACTGCGGGACAAATAGTAAAAAAACCGGGACGCTGGGTTTATCGGCCGGCTGTATCTGCGAGACTGGTGGTGTAAGAGCAGCTTGGCCAGTATCACGACTGTGCTCCAAAACACTTCGTCTGATTGGGTCGCTCGACATATCGAGGCCTAACCTGTCCGGTAAGTATGGGTCGAGTCTCGTAATTGGCGTTAGTGTCGTATTTGAGGTACTCGGGTGGATCGTAAAATTATCTACATTTTGTTCTTGAAATGATTGCGTTAAGGTTGGCACTTCATCTGCTGATATGGCCTGTGTGTACCCTAGCCCGGCCACTTCCTGACTACGAGCCTGAAGGTGAAAGGTAGCAACATATTCTTGCCATTCGTTTTGTGTAACGTTATCAGAACCCCGAAATAAACCTGCCCCACCTAAAAGAATTTGTTCAAACGTGTTTAAGCGTTGCTTAATGATGTCTTGCGCAGCAGCCTCACGTGCAGTGGTAACGGTATGGATATCCCGGTCTAAGCTGCTACTGCTCGCTCGCCAGGACCAATATGTTACGCACGACATTGCCAAAAAAATAACAAACGGTGGAAAGAACAGTGATTTGTAGATTTGTCGCAAGCGATGAGTTAACTTTGAGCGCACCTCGTTATCCGTTCATTTTTTCGTCATTGTTTCACTATGCCCCGATGCATTACTAATAGCAACACTCTAGATAGCGAACCGATGCGTAGCTGTAAGAAAAGTTACGGAAGAATCAGAAAAGCATGGATGAACATTGGGTGCCAGTGAGCACTACCAATGTTGCTTGCCTACTGCGACACCTAAGCTTTCAAGTTCTCCCTTCCACTGTTTCGCAATTCGAAGTCCTGGGCTGAGCAGAAACCCTAATAGGCCAAATAACTTAGCCTTGATACTTATAAACTCAAGCCCGTAATATTGTCCGTCTACTTTGAATGCTATGAAGCCCATACCTTTGCCTACATTGGTCAATTGGCTTAAAGGTGCATTTAGTATAGCTTTGCCACCTTTCCCAGTGATCTGAATGTGATCTTGGAATAGGCTGACCGTTACGGCCTTGGGTAGTCCAACTTTCCCAGGACGGTAATTAGCATTATTCGTAAGTATTGGTTGCATGATTCCTGCCCTTGCGGTAATTATAGTCTAAACGACTTGGCTGGGGAGGAGGGATTCGAACCCCCGAATGCCAGTACCAAAAACTGGTGCCTTACCACTTGGCCACTCCCCAATAAACAGGGCT
>DATIHS010000065.1:0-1576 GCA_035480475.1 Patescibacteria group bacterium | reverse complement strand
AGGGTTTTGCATTTCTTGGGCGCTCTGCTGCCGTTCTTGCTCGGGAACGTGGGGCTTGTAGTTCTTGGTTCGGTGCTGGATATGCCGAAAACACTTCGTTTCTATACATTGATATCCGGAGTTATTGCGCTACTTGCGCTAGTTGCCTATGGCTTACACCAGTATTTTGGTTTGGGCGAAGGCGGTATGGAACGCCTCGTGGCCTATCCGCAAACTATCTGGCTGATTGTGTTCGGAATGTACATTTCACGAAATCACTATCGTGCTTACAAGTACGCCCAAAGAAATGCAAAATGAACTCATTCCCTGAAGTTTAAATTGGCTGTGTTAATTTTTCTGCCTTATAATCTTTAGTATATGGATCCAGCTATACCAACCGAAGCACCCTCAACATCATTGCAAAAAATTGTAATTGTTGAAGATGAGGCTAGCCTTGCAGATATTTACAAAACAAGGTTGGAGATTTTGGGTTATCAGTGTTTTGTGGCGCACGAGGGCCTCGAGGCTCTTTCGTTAATTGAAAGGGAGCGTCCAAGCTTAGTTTTACTTGATATCATGATACCTAAACTAGCTGGGGACCGCGTTCTGCAAATTATGAGGTCAACTGATTGGGGCAAAGACATTAAAGTGTTGATCATATCAAACCTCAACGAAGCCGATGCCCCGTCAGATGTTCGCAGCCAAGGGATAGAAGGCTATGCTGTCAAAGCAAATTTGACCGACGACCAAGTCGACCGCCTGGTTGATAACATTCTAAAACCCGCCGACCAAAAAGAAGACGTTAATCTCGATAATCCGTCTGCAGCTTAAACTTCCGTAAATTGAAAGTTTTAAACTGGCTGGGGATGAGGGATTCGAACCCCCGATCACGGGACCAGAACCCGTTGCCTTACCACTTGGCTAATCCCCATTGGCATGCCCTAAGCAATGCTTAAGGTAAGTAGTAGAAAATAACGCCGTGATTATACGACAAATGTACTTTGTTTGTCGACGGGTCAAATAGGACGTGACAATAATCACCGAATTGCTGTGAGCGGCAGTACAGCAGCAATAACTTGCATACGTCACAATAAAGAGCGATAAGGAGGAGACTTTATGCGAATAGTTAAAAGCAAATCAAAAATAAAGCTTACACATACGCAAAAACAAATCCTCAGTAAACTCTATCAAACATCCATAATTAGACACCCACGGTTTCCGGCACTTTTCCGAGAGACCGATGTGTCTGGGGGAAAGGCAGTATGACATGCGTTACAAATTGCGATATATCAGACGGTACTTAGCCAGGTTCACCTTTGGACTAGGGCAGGCGGCTTCGACAGAAGTTGGCCTCAAGACAAAGCGACCAGACTACCTACAGTATCTAGAGACATAATTCTCGGTTAACGTGTAACATTGTGCGCTACAATAGCGTGGTGCAGAAGCGTCTTCTTCGTATTGTTGGATTGATTGGAACACTCGTTTACATTGGCATTTTTATTCGCACGCCAAGCTTCCCCACACCAGACAAGATCCTCATTTTTGCAACCTTGGTGGCTATGACCTTTGGGCAGGCCCTGGAGTTGCTCAAACGATT
>DATIHS010000064.1:0-2684 GCA_035480475.1 Patescibacteria group bacterium | reverse complement strand
AAAGCAGCCACCCTTGAGGAGCTTGGATACTGGGGTATTTCGCTGGACGATATCAACAAAGCCATCACCCAACCCCATGGCATGATACTCGTGACCGGCCCAACTGGTTCCGGTAAATCGACGAGCTTGTTTAGTATCTTGAGTTTGCTCAATAAGCCAAGTATTAACATTTCGACGGTTGAAGACCCGGTGGAATATAAAATTCCTGGGGCTAACCAGGTTCAACTGAACCCGAAGGCGGGTATGACGTTTGCTTCTGGCCTCCGAGCGCTCATGCGCCAGGACCCGAACGTTATCATGGTCGGAGAGATCCGTGACGGTGAAACAGCTGACATCGCAGTACAGGCTGCCCTGACCGGCCACCTGGTGTTTGCAACTTTGCACACCAATAACTCTGCCACAACCCTGCCACGCTTGTTGGACATGGGTATAGAGCCTTTCTTGATTGCTAGCACCGTGCGGGCGGTTGTTGGCCAGCGGCTCGTGCGTCGGTTATGTATTGATTGTCGTGAAGTCGTAACGCCTGACAGTGCTATCCTGAAGCAGCTCGACGAGATTTTTGGCATCAATGAAGGTGCCATGATGAAGCATATCCACCAGCTGGAGCAGCAAGCTCTCGACGGCGGGATAGGCAAAGCAAATGCCGGGAAGAGTAAGGTGGACACCTCAGAGCTTTCCACCACCGAGACAAAGATTACTCGCCTTTTCAAGGCGCACGACGACGGCTGTGAAACATGTAGCCATACCGGCTATAAGGGACGCATGGGTATTTACGAAGTCTTGAGCAATTCTCCGGATGTCCAGAAACTGATTGTTTCTAATAGCACGAGTGATGACATTCAAAACCAATCCATTAAAGACGGTATGGTAACGATGCAGATCGACGGCTTTATTAAGTCTTTGCGTGGCCAAACCACAGTTGAAGAAATCCTACGGGTAACGAGCGAGAAATAAGATGAGATTTGCTTACACCGCTACCAACAAAGATAGCAAAACGGTCCAAGGTATTGCTGACGCCGTAGACCGTAGCAGCTTAGTCAGTTCATTGAATAAACAAGGTCTGCGTCCGGTGGTCATTAAACTTGAGGGCGTGAAAGCCAAGCGCAAGCGGGGCAGGAAGGTTAGGCTAAAAGAGTTAGTTATCTTTACACGCCAGTTGTCGACCATGATCTCGGCTGGAGTACCGTTAACGCGTGCCTTATCTACCTTGCAAACCCAAACCGAAAGTAAGTATTTCAAAGGGGTTGTTGGCGGAATTGCCCACGACATCGAAGGTGGTATGCCTTTGGGTGATGCCTTTAGTAAATATCCCACCGTTTTTTCTGACGTTTATATAAATATGATTAAAGCGGGTGAGGCTGGCGGCATCTTGGACGAAATCTTGAAGCGTTTAGCCACCCAGGTTGAACAAGATTCCAGTATGCGCAAGAAAATTAAAAGTGCCATGATGTACCCGATTGTTATCTTTAGCATTACTATTATTGCCTTCTTCGGTGTCATGTTGTTTGTAATGCCGAAGATCGGCAAAATTCTCAATGACCTTGGTGGCCCAGGGGCTCAATTGCCAGTTTATACACGTGCCATGTTGAGCATTAGTGGCTTTATGCAGCATAACGCTATTTTCATAATCATTGGAGTTGTTGGTGGTGTGTACCTCCTGCGGCGTTACATTAAGACACCCAGGGGAAAGTACCACTTTCATGCCCTGTTACTACGACTGCCGATTATTAAGAATGTGATTACTAAGGTTGCTATTGCCCGTTTTGCTCGTACCTTTGCATCTCTGATGACTGCGGGAGTGAGTGTGCTCGATGCGCTAGAGGTCACATCGGGTGCAATTGGCAATAAAGTTATTGAAGCCGAACTCAAAGACGCTGCCAAAGAAGTCAAAAATGGCAAGCAATTGAGTGAGCCACTGTCCCAGAGTAAGCATTTCCCTCCAATTGTCGGTCAAATGTTGGCTATTGGTGAAGAAACGGGCCAGATTGATACCATCCTGGTAAAGGTCGCTGATTTTTATGAAGAAGAGGTTGAAGTGTTGATTGACGGCCTGAGTGCCCTGATTGAACCTTTGATGATTGTCGTACTTGGTAGCCTGGTGGGCCTTATTGCTGCCAGTGTTATGGGTCCGATCGCCTCACTTAGCAAAAATGTGGGAAATGGTTAAAAGCTTAAACTGCTTGACCTCTTGACGCTTATGGTTATAATCTTCACCAGATGCTTGCGTAAAGACGTAGGATCTTTATCAATAAAAATAAGGAAGGGTGGGTCTCCTAATGACTCTCAAAAATAAGCAACACGGTTTCACCATTGTGGAACTCTTAATCGTGATTGTCGTCATTGGTATCTTGGCGACGTTAGTTATCACAACCTTTACGGGTGTTCAGAAGAAAGCCCGTGATACCAAACGAGAAACCGATATTAAGGCGCTCCATGGCCAAGTAGAAGCTTACTTCGCCCAAGCCGGTAAATACCCAACCCTCGCCAACTTAAATGACACGACGTGGGTAGGAGCGAACTTGAAGGGCTTAGACAAGTCGGCCCTGCAAGACCCGAAGGGCTCGAGCCAGACCTTAGCTAGCTCACCAGCGGCTAATGTCTATAGCTATGCGGTCACTGCCAGTGATGGTACGGCTTGTGACAACAGCACCAAGGATTGTGCTCAGTACACCCTGACGGCAACG
>DATIHS010000063.1:0-2313 GCA_035480475.1 Patescibacteria group bacterium | reverse complement strand
GGTTTCTACGGCACATATGCGTCCGTAATGAGTAGCGTGGGCGTCACGGACTTCAAAGCCGGCACGTTCGCGGCTCAAACCTCCAGGGCCCATAGAGCTGAGGCGGCGCTTGTGAGCCAACTCGCTCAAGGGATTGATTTGGTCCATGAACTGCGACAGCTGGGAGCTGGCAAAAAACTCGCGCACTGCAGCCACGACCGGGCGGGCATTAATGAGCTGCGAAGGTGTTACCGTTTCAATCTCGCTCATGGACATGCGGTCTTTGGTGTTGCGCTCCATGCGTAACAAGCCGATGCGGAACTGTCGTTGTACGAGTTCGCCCACGAGTTTCACGCGGCGGTTTGCAAGGGAGTCAATATCATCGACAACATCTTGGGTATTATTCAACCGCATAATCTCCGCAATAATGGCAGTCAGGTCTTCCAGGCGCATCACACGGTTTTCAATGGTGTTTGTCACATCCAGGTTCAGACGCTTGTTGATCTTATAGCGACCCACGCGACTAAAATCGAAACGTTTGAAGTTATAGAACATGTTTTCAATCAGGCTGCGCGCATTGTCCACGGTGGCTAAGTCGCCTGGACGTAAGCGGCGGTAAACTTCAATCAAGGCGTCATTCGCACCTTTGGTGGGATCTTTTTCAAGGGTGGCATCGAGATAGCTCGACTTGCCCTGGTCAACGTGCTTGAAGGTCTCTTTCATTTGGGCATCAGTCATGCCAAGGGCTCGCAATAATGTCGTGACGGCAATTTTGCGTTTGCGGTCGATTTTTACAAATAAAGCACCTGATGCAGCTGTCTCAAACTCAAGCCAAGCGCCACGGCCTGGAATGACCTTGGCACCGTACAGGTTTTGAGTACCATGCAAATCGGCAGTAAAGAATACGCCGGCAGAACGGATCAATTGTGAAACCACAACGCGCTCGGCGCCATTAATAACAAAAGTACCGCGGTTTGTCATCCACGGGTAGTCACCGAGGTAGATCTCCTGGTCCTTGACTTCGCCAGTCACTTTGTTGGTAAGTTCAACTGTCGCTTTCAAAGGCGCTTCAAATGAGACGTTGTTCTCGCGGGCTTCCGCTTCTGCCATCTTTGGATCTTCAAAACGATAGTCTTTAAAGCGTAACGATAGTTTGGTGCCTGTATAGTCGTCGATGGGACTAATTTCAGCCAACAGCTCACCTAAACCTTCCTCAATAAACCATTGGAAGGAGCGGTTCTGGTGGTCAACTAAATTTGGGAGTTCTAGGGCGTCGTCGTCTTTTGTAAAATAAGTGCGTGTTGATGTTGCTTGCTTCGTTACCGTGCTTTTGGCCATAAGCGGGTACGTTCTCCTAATTAGATTTATAAGCAAACAAATAGCCCAGCTAAAGGGTTATCTGCTGTTTTTTACGTGTTTCTTTTAACTGTTTGCGCGCGAAGGATCCCTACTTGTGAGGCTTTTGGTGCCAATTCCAGCACAGCCAAAGTACACTACTTCTTGAAGTAAAGTTTATCGGCTTTGGGTGTAAACGTCAAGCTGTTTCTTGCAAAATAACTTGGAGAGCATCCACCGATTGATGGGTAAAGCGAAATTGTTCTGCCGGCTGACTATGCTCACCGAAATATTCTGCGTGCAAATGACGATCATGTTCTTCCTGGATAGTAACCCCCGGGTCAAGATTAAAGCCAAGGTTTCTAGCTATATGCCACACGACGGCGTTTTCAGCAAACACATACACAACCGGTACTTGATCGGGTCGGAACGGTTCTAGAGTTTCGCCCAGTAATTGCTTGCCAATTCCTTGGTCCTGATATTCCGGTAGTACGTTAACTTGGGCCACCCAGGCATATTCTTTGCGATCCACTTTCGCCAGGGGGCGCTTAAATGGTCGCGGTAATCGCGGCACGACATGTTTCAAAGCCCTGATGGGAAGTAGGCCCGACACATCATTGCGTGCCATAGCAAAGCCGGCAATTCGCTCGACGTTGCCTTCGCGCGCCACAGCAACCCTTAAAACGCCATTCGCTATACGCCCACCTTGAGCAAAGGCGGCATACTCTTTTTGTTTTTGGGCAATATGGACTTCGTTAATGGGGTTAAACATGTGTCTTATTTGATCAGGGTACCTATCGAGACTGTTTAACCATGCTTCGTAACCTACTGTCTCCAAAGCGCGAGCTAAGTCAAAATCGACACCGCCCCGTGGAATTCGCTCAATACTGACATTTGACACAACGCAATCCTCTTAAACTATCGAGAGTATAGGCCAAATACCGCCGTTAACCATGAGATTTATAACAGTTATTTCGGAGGGCTAGTGATGACGCGGTC
>DATIHS010000062.1:0-4595 GCA_035480475.1 Patescibacteria group bacterium | reverse complement strand
GTTGATCAGCTGCAGATGCGCATGGTGTTTGAAAACCTGCTAGACAATGCCAACAAATATAGTCCTAAAGGAGGAGATGTGACAGTTAACATTAACACCAAGCCAAAAAAAATCATCATCAAGGTACAAGACCAAGGCATTGGTATTGCACGGACTGACATCTCCAAGCTCTTCCATAAATTTTCCCGTATTAACAACCCTAAATCAATCGTGGGGGGAACGGGTTTGGGTTTGTACTGGGCAAAGAAGCTGGTTGAACTGCATAATGGTACTATCAAAGCATCATCACAATTGGGTAAGGGTACGACGTTTACTGTTACCATACCGTATCAAGGAGCAAACGCATGAAACGAATCCTCATTGTTGAAGACGAATCCGCTTTGCGTGATGTGTATAAAACCTTGTTTAAACTTGAGAAATTCTCGGTTCATGAAGCTGCCAACGGCCGGGAAGCCCTCAAACAACTGCCCAAAACCAAGCCGGATGTTATTTTGTTGGACATATTGATGCCGGTTATGGGGGGTGTGGAATTTTTGAAGACAGCCAAATTATCCCAGGAATACCCGAGTACGAAGGTTTTGGTCCTCAGTAATTTATCTGACCCTAAAACCCTAAAGGACATTACTAGCCTCGGGGTCCATAAATACTTACTCAAGGCCAGTGCCTCACCAGTAGAGCTGGTTGGGGCTGTCCATGAGCTTCTAGGCTGATTTATAAAAAAACACTCCCGCTAGGCGAGAGTGTTTTGGCGTGGTGAAACGCTTTACCAGTTACGGCCGCCACCACCGCCACCACCGTTGAAATCACGGCGTGGACGCTCTTCACGTGGACGCGCTTGGTTAACCGTAATGCTACGGCCACCCATGTCGCTTCCGTTGAGGGCCTTTTCAGCTGCTTTACCTTCGTCGTCACTTTCGAATTCGACAAAGCCAAAACCTTTGCTGCGACCCGTGTCGCGGTCGGTAATTACCTTAGCGCTAGCAACCTTACCATGAGCGCCGAATGTCTCAGCTAACTCATCGTCGGTTGTAGAAAAAGGTAGACCACCTACAAACAATTTGTACATAATGTATTCCTTTGTTGTTAATGACCAGGCACGACCACTTACTATTGCTTACTCTCGAACCTGCTCACTCATAACCAGGGAACAAATCGAACGTCTCTCAACAGAAGAACCTGTGACACGTAGTAAACCACTTCCACATATAAAAAACAACAGGGAAATGCAACTATATTGACTTTTACGCAAATATCTGTATAATATGTACTGTTGATGCATCAAAACACACATTCACAAAAATAAAACAACGAAAGGGATAATCCGTTGAGTTTACTCGCTCTAAGCGGTGAATTTGCGTATGAATTAATACCAACCACCAATGAAGAAATACAAGCCATTGATGCTCTGTTACACGAGCTCTAAGTCTTAAACAAAAAGGAAACTAAATGTTAATCCAAGATATCCGGCCAGCCCGCCGGAGTGGTAGGCGTAAGTTACGACCTACTGGCGTCAGGCGTCACATCCTGATTAGCACCTAAGTAATAGCCCTCTTCGGAGGGCTATTTGCTGCCTGTTTGTGAGTAGCATTCTGTGTCATAAAATGTTATAATATGCTTATGACTATGGGTCACGCCGTTATGACTGGCCATAACAAGGAAATAATGGGCGACTTTGCTGTTAGTTTGGCAAGGCTTGGTATGCCGATTTGTTCATATGAGGGAACGGCAGATTTCCTTCTCGATAACCGTCACTTGCAGGTGACTGAGCCATCCCAATATTATCCACCCGAAGTAGCAGCAGCAGCTGCCTTAAGGCCGTTCAAAAAAGAACGCATCGCTCGCAACCTTGCAGCCAGCATTGTAGAAGACCCCGAGCAACTGGAAGCCCTCAGAATCCCCCGCATCACCCTCGTCTGCGTAGATTTGGCGCCTATTGAAAAAAGGTCCAGCAAATCGCCCTTACAACAGGTTAACGACGGTGGTATTGATCTCTTAATGGCCGGCGTCAAAGCTAACGTTCTGACTGTGTGTGACCAAGAACGCCATGATGATGTCCTAGACCACCTCCAGCCGGGCAGGGTTATTTCTGATGCTTATATAGCTGACCTTGCAAACCGCACTGTTGAAGTGGTTACTGAGCATTTGGTAAACAGCATGTTACCGACTGGGCTTAAAGCCAGTCTTCAAGAGGTGTTCGAAAGGCATGAATAGCGGCGACGGCAAGTTGTCCCAATCAAACCACTGCCAATCGGACATTTTACCTTCTTCCAGGTTCTGTGGCTCTCCGCTGACCCAATCGGCACGCATATAAATGGTAATAAAATGCTTGCTATCGTCTTTGAAATAATCGTTGGTACAGGTTATAAATGTTGGCTTAGAAATAGTTACGCCGGCTTCTTCCAGGGTTTCGCGGGCAGCGCAAGCTTCCCATGTTTCACCAAAGTCCAACTTGCCCCCGGGCGGTGACCAACTGCCGCTGCCTTGTGCACTGTTGGGCCCGCGCTTACCCATCAGAATTTTGCCATTCTTAAAAATACAAACACCCACGCCAACCCGCACAACTCCATCCATGACTATAAGTATACCTTGGTACAGCTTTCCTCTGTTAGGCCTCTGTGCTATAGTTTGAGCCTGTCCGGCGGGGTAGCTCAGATGGTTAGAGCGCAGGACTCATAAGCCTGAGGTCGCGAGTTCGATCCTCGCCCCCGCTACCAAGTTTGTAAAATATCCATACTTATTGTATTATAAGTTATATGACAGATGTAAATTTGGGTTTGCCAGAACGAGATACGTTTTATCCTAAAGAAGAGAATCTCGGTAAGAACTGTAGTTTCTGGGGCAAAACTGCTTTAGCAGGCTGTGACTTTCCTAAAATGGAACTTCAAGGAAGAACAAGCTGCGAAGGCATTATTGATGACGTTTGCCTGTGGGTTAAAGATGGCAGGGAAGTTGTTAGTCTAACCCACGAACAACAAGTTGAAATAAAAACGAGGGTGCCTAGTTTGGGCGCAAGGTTTAGTCTTCCTCCTGGCGAAATAATCTAAATAGGGTGTTATTGTAGTTTCATGATCATTGAAGGTGTAAAGGGCATTGTTTGGGACTTGGACGGGACGTTAATTGATAGTTTCGGTCTTTTTGAACGGGTTATTGCTGAAGTAGTGGCCGAAAGTGGTCATAAGATGCCTTCACATGAATTTATGTTGCTTAACTACCATGGTTCATTGCAGGATACCGTGCAACACATACTTGGCATTGATTCAGCTGCAGAATTAGACGCTGTGGTTACGAGCTTTCTCTCAAAACAGGCCAAGCATTATGAAGGTGATATGGAGACCCATTTGTTTCAAGATGCGTCAATGCTGGCGCAACGGGCCGCAAAGGAAGGTATTCAGCAACTACTTATTACCAATCGGGAACATGCAGGCCGTGGTCCAGCCAGCCCGCGTTTTATTATTGCGGCAACCGTACTGGCTGACTGCATTCATGAGGTGTTTCCGGGTGACGAAATAGAATACAAGAAGCCAGATAAGCGTTCGTTGGGAGATTGGATGGAGCGGCATAAACTTGCTCCTCACGAAGTTCTTGTAATTGGTGACCAGCACCTGGACGCCCAATTGGCGATCAATCTAGGGGCACGAGCTATGTTAGTCCAACGAAATGGTGAAATTCCACATCTCAGTACACTAACTGAACCGAACTACGCTGACATTACTTATGTTGACAATCTGGAAGAAGTAGAATTTGCTAATAACTAGTTATTATATTATAATACTAGTTAATGAAAGTGTGTAACCGGGTATACGAGCGGATAGCGACTCGTGAATTGCCGTCGCGAATGGTATTTGAAAACGTAGCTCATGGCATCATGGTTCTGTTAGACCCTATGCCGGTAGCCGAAGGGCATCTGGCAGTTGCATCTCTTGTTTGTGTACCGTCAGTTGATGAGATACATTCGAGAATGTTACGCAACAAAATGTTTACCGCTGCACGCTATGCCGGCCTGGTCCTTGCTCAAGCATTTCCAGACGCACCTTATATTGGCGAAATGACAGCCAGTAATCAAATTCGTCATCCGCATATTCATCGTGTACCTGGCGATGAAGAGGCGAACTGGTTAAAACGCTTTTCAAAACTGGACGATTGGCCACGTCTGAACTTGAGCGATGCCCATATGGATGATATCCAGGGTCGGCTCACCACTGACGCGGTAGCGGAAGCCTTATGGGAGCAGTGTAATGCCGAGATCCTCGCACAGGGTGAGCCAGACACGTTAACGGGATTAGCTTTAGCAAAGCTTGGTTTGATACCTAGCGTTTAAGCAATAGGTACAGCACAATGCCGAGGCCAAGGACAACGGTCATGTCGTGGACAAGATGGGATGAGACTTTACGGCTCAAGCGGGCGCCAGCATAGCCACCAACAAATGTGCCGCCGGCCATAACTAAGCCGGCTGACCAACTTATCAATCCCGCATGCGTGAAATAAACCGTTGAAACTAGTGCCATAGCAACGCCGCACAAGTTTTTGAGACCATTCATCTGATGCATCGTTTTGAGATGGGCAAAACCGAGCAACGCCAACATGGTTAAGCCATA
>DATIHS010000061.1:0-3689 GCA_035480475.1 Patescibacteria group bacterium | reverse complement strand
CCATTCGGAGCACTAGCATTGAAGGGGTCTGAACCTTGCTGGTATACCTGGCAGCTAGCGGCACTGAGTGGGGCTGGCACTACGGCACTGCCAAAACATCGTTCACTACTAGTATTGTTACAAGAATAAACTGTGAGCGCTGAAAGTGTTGCCGGATTACCAAGGGTAGTTACGCACGCGGAATATTCAGCGTTGCCGTCGCCATTAGTGTCGAATAAGGCACAGGCATCGAGAGTATTGGCGCCAGACGAGCCCAGTTCATCCCAGTTCCAGGTTATGTGTTCGGTAACAGGCAATGCGGACGTGTCGGCACACATCTGGTTTAGGTCCTTTTGGTTTGGGACATCATTGGCACCGGCGGTATCCACGGTGCAGTCAGAACTCGGGAGCGGCGGAGGTACTGCCGCGCTGGCAACACCACTCATGGCTATCGGGAAGACTATCTGGGTTCCAACAAACAGGAGGGCTACAAGACTGCTCTTGAGGCGTTTGCCGTAAATTGATAAACGTTTGTGGAACATCAGGACCTCTCCCACTTGTGTGTTAAGAGGTGTAAAGTCGGCCGTCCTGGTTCCCTAATACCAAACTACCAAGTAAAAGAACTTCGACACCTCGACATGTTATTGTCGTTTGTTTATTTCATCTAAGTAGTACTCCCTTTTTTCAACAATTACAAGCGGTTTTTTTGAAAATTTCAATCCTTTCTGTAAAACTGTGGATAAATAACATCTGTTAGGGGCTATAATAGTTGTTGCAATGAAACATATAGCTAATTGGATTACCCTCCGGCGCCTTAACAACGGGCTGAGTGTTGTGGTGGTCGTACTGGCCCTGTACATCTTCCTGCTGCCCTTCCTGCCCGAGCTAACATGGTGGGCAAAACACTCAGCGCCATTAATATCAAAGCCTGTCACCACGTCTGTATCTATCCACAAGCTGCCAATCCCTCAAGATGACCGCTTGGTAATCCCTGCCCTCGACATGGACGAAAAGATATATGAGGGCCAAAGCGTGTATACAGTGAACAAAGGCGTGTGGATTCGCCCCAATGCCAGCACGCCCAGCGAGGGCAGCAACACCGTAATGGTTGGCCACCGCTTTACTTACACCAACCCCCGCGGCGTGTTTTACTACCTGGACAAGCTAAGCCCTGGCGACCAGATAATAGTGTACTGGCACGGTAAGGCATATATATATGAAGTGCAGTCCGAATCGGAAGTGCCACCAACCGATGCGGGTGTGGAGGCGCCAACCCCGGATAGCCGGCTAACGCTGTACACTTGTACGCCACTGTGGTCGCTGAAAGACCGGCTGGTAATAACGGCGGAGTTTAAGGAGCAAGTATGAAAGAATGGCATCGCACGGTCGTACTAGTCATCATGCTGGCAACGGCCATAGGTTTTATAATTTACCTACACACCGGCTACGAAAACCACATCCTCCAAACCCTCCGCTAGTATCCGCCTTGGCTGCCCCCAGTAGACGAGCTTCGCAACTAAGCTACGAGCGGGCACGACCTTTTAGCCCAGGAGCTGACGCCTCAAGAACTGCTGCACGCTGGATTAAGCTTGGCGCCTCTTGACCCGAATATCGCGCTGCCCAGATTGCCGCCCGCCCCAACTTTGGTGCCCCGTCTTTATACGGCCCGTCAATAATGTCGATTACAGACTCTTGCTCAATAGTGTATACACTCCCTCTCTCAATATGAAAATTTTGCCCCCACAACCCGACTCTGTATGATTCATCCCGTTCTCCAATCCAAATCTCTCCAAGAGAAGGATCTACTCTAGTTACACTTCCAATGACAGTCGGATTTTGTCGCAAGAAAGATGAACCTGATTCGCCGCCTCTAGAGTGACCATACTTATTACTGGTTGCGATTACCGTTTTCCCAGACAGAAGTTGCACGACTTCAGCAGCGATATGCTTTTCATATTGATCATATATGGCCCAGTTTAACTTTCGCTCCATAAGACGTCGTTTCATGGCGTCTGCAGCAGCATCGACGTTTTCAGGCAGCGGGAGCTGCTTAATACCAGCAAAGCCCTCGTCTAGGTGGGCGGCAGCAAATTGCCCAAGAGCAGCTTCAAGTTCTCTTACGTCATCTTGGTGATGCTCTTGCTTATATAGTTCATTCGGATTTGATGCTTCCCTCATCTCATGCAATGTCACATAAGCACTTTTAGTAATGTCCAGAACTTGCTGAACCAGCTGATCAGTTGTCTCTTGCTCAAAGGTAACTGCGAATTCACCCATAATATAAGTTCCTATCACATTAATAGCAACAATTAAACCTTTATAAACCAACACATGCAAGCATAAGCAAAAAAGACTTCCAAGGAAGCCTTAGTTCTTATGTCCGCAATGGCTAGTAAAAATTAACAGATACAAAAAGTCGTGGCTGGGGATGAGGTACTTATTCCAAACTTTTTCGAGGAGTCAAAATGCCTACTTCAATTAGTGACGAATCAGCCCAGCGGCTGCGAGAAATTATGGCCAGGCAAGACAAAGAGTTGAGCCTTGATGAAGCACGAGAATTCGGTGAGTGGCTGCTAGATTTATATAGACTGCTTGGTAATGAATAGCGCTGGTGCTTGCGTAGCTAACACTGTGGTGCCACAATTACACCAATGCAGGAGCTAGATGTATTCTATGACCGATTCGGTGCCCCAATTGTTAGGTTGCTGGACAATGGGCGCTTAGTTAATTTTCAGGGACAGAGTCTAGGGTTCGTAGACGGTGTCTTACTGTATAACTACCAGGGAGTGCATGTTGGCTGGCTAGAAAATGGTGTGATTCGTGACTTGAATGGCCTTACTGTTGCGTTTGGAGAAAATCCGCTGGACGCACCGATACCATATCTACCCTACAGGCAATACAAACCATACCCAGCCTACGTTGAATACGAGCCATACAGGCCCTATAGGCAGTATCCGAGCTACAAGCCGTACAAGCTTTATGGCTGGTCGGCGCTAACGCCTACACAACTGTTTAAGGGGCAAAACAATGGCTAATCAAGACCAACGAAAGAAGTCAGTCGCCACTGATTATCTAGGCCAAATTTCGCTTGATATCAAACAGAAAGACCTCAAGAATAATCCGCCCCTTGTTAAGAAATTTCTACAAGAGCTGAAAGAGGTTAAGGCCGACAACTTGGCGCTGCGGGATTCACTCGAGTCGACGCAGAACGCTTTCGAAGGACTGAATGCTAGCTATCATGAGCTTGATAAGGAGAATGCCGTGCTCAAGGCCGAAAAACGCACCAGGCTTGGAATCTCGATTATTCAAGACCTTATGGCTGCTGGTGTCGGTGCTGGTATAGGCGCCCTTATCGCAGATCAGATTGTGATTGGCTTGGCGGTAAGCGTCCCGTGCGCGATAGTCTACATAATTTGTCGCTTTTCAAGTAAAAAATAAACCTCAAACCATATGCTCTTGTGGCTTTTGTTAAAGGCGAAAAGGGATTCGAACTTTTCCAAACTCGCTCAAAGTGTTGGTAGAACAAAAGGACGAGCGGTTTGCTCGTCCTCACTTCTTAGGTGTTCTTCGTGGCTGGGACGGAGGGATTCGAACCCCCGAATGCCAGGACCAAAACCTGGTGCCTTACCACTTGGCCACGTCCCATCGTCTAAGCGTACAGGCCTGCCTCGTTTTGCCTGATTGGCAAAAGCTTCGGCCTAGCCTTACGC
>DATIHS010000060.1:0-5667 GCA_035480475.1 Patescibacteria group bacterium | reverse complement strand
TCAGCCATAGCGGCACCGGCATATGGCGCCAAGTACTGCAATGGTGCTGGGTCAGCTGCGCTGGTAGCGACCACGATTGTCTGTTCCATCACGCCTTCGCGCTTTAAGCGTTCAATCAGGCGGGCTACTTTGCTAAGCTTTTGGCCCACAGCTACGTAGACGTTAATCACACCGGTATCTTGGCGGTGCTGGTTGATCATGGTGTCGAGGGCAATAGCCGTCTTACCAGTTTGGCGGTCACCAATAAGCAGCTCGCGTTGACCGCGGCCAATTGGCACCATGGCATCAATAGCTGTAATACCCGTCATGAGCGGTTCGTGGACGCTTTTACGATCAAGCACCCCAGGAGCGGTGCGTTCAATACGACTGCTTTGTGAGGCTTTGACAGCGCCTTTGCCATCGAGGGGGCGGCCCATGGGATCCACCACGCGGCCGACGAGTTCTGGGCCAACAGGTACTTCCAGGACTTTACCGGTCAATTTAGCGGTCGCACCGGCCTTAATCTGTGTATCATCGCCCAAAATCACGGCCCCAATTTCGTCTTCTCCGAGGTTAAAGGCAAAGGCGGTAATCGGTGTGCCGTCCTGGGCTGTAATGTCGATCATTTCACTATAGCCGGCTTTGGTCAGCCCATAAACCCAGGCCACTCCGTCACCTACACGAGTAACAACACCAACGTCTTCAATTTCTGGACGCTTTTTAAGCTCGGCAATCGCCGCGCGGATGTCCTCTGACAAGTCTTGGATTGAAATATCTTTCATTAAAGGTCATCTCCTGTCGTTAAGCGTTTGAAAGTTGCCAGTTTGCGCGCCACGGTCATATCCAATTGTTCATTCGCCATGTCAACGCGTAAACCTCCTACGACAGTCGGTTCTAGACGAGTATCAAGCTCGATGCTCTTGGCATGCGGGTGTGAAGTTTTTAAGATGCTTTTCACTTCGTCTAGTACGTGAGGCTGAATATCGTGGGCGGTTACCACTTCGGCTTCCAATACACCATGGTCAGCACGGTATTGCATAATATCGCGCAGGATGGATTCGAGCTCATTAACCCGTCCTTCTACGAGCAAGTAGGCGGCGATTTCGTGGGCTAGCTGCTGAGTCTCGCGTAAAGCCATGGTTTTTTCAGCAATGGCTTCAGCCAAAATGTGGCGTGGCACTTTCATGTGCTACTTTTGTCCTTTGAGGGCTTTGTCGATTAACTTGGCATCTTTCGCAGAGTCGACCTTTTCCTCCACGATGGCCTCGGTGACCTCAGATACCATACCGACGATTTCTTTTTCCAACTTACGCTTTGCTTGTGAGGTTTCTTCGGCAATACGTGCTTCGGCATCAGTCAACATCACATCGACTTTGCGTTGGCCGACTTTCTCGGCTTCACGGATAATCTCCCGCGCTTCCTTTTGGCCATTTTGGATAATCTTATCGGCCTCAGTGCGAGCATCGCGCATGACTTTGACGACTTCCGCATCCAGCTTCTCCTTTTCTTTTTCCATAAGCTGGCCTGCTTTCACACCCTCATCTATGAGCCTACGACGCTCGCCAAGTTTCTTGACGATCGGGCCAAAGGCAAATTTCTTGAGTAGGGCAAAGACAACAACGAATGTCAGTAGCTGGATCACAAACGCGCTGGCGCTGATACCCAGGGCTCCGATACCGGAGGCGCTCTCTTCAGCAAAAAACAAATGTATCACATGCGTCCTTTCCGGTTATTACTTGATGATGAAGAGTGAAGCGAAGACCAGCAGCGCCATCAGCTCAACAATAGCCACGAAGACTAAAATCTGGCCAAGAAATTTGGCTGATTCGGGGTTACGGCCGACAGCATTCATGAACGCGTTACCAATCAAACCCACACCAATGCCGGGTCCGATCATACCAGCACCCAGCATGATACCTTTCCCCACAACTTCGACGTTACCTGTTAATGCAGCTAGAAAAAACATATATTCTCCTTTTTACCTTGTTATAGCTCCATGCTCTCTGCGGTTGACTCGAGGGTCGTTTCCTCCTCGTGCTCGTGATGGATCGCGAGCGATAAGTAGGTGACCGAGAGCATCACAAAAATGTAAGCCTGGAGTAAGCAAACGCCAAGCTCCAGAAATAGGAATGGAAAAGCAGAGAGGGGTGCGGCAAATTTACCGAGGTAGGCAAAGACCGCAATAATAATTTCGCCAATGGCGATGTTGAGGAACAAACGAAGCGCCAGGCTAAAGATGCGGATGCCTTCGTTGGCGACTTCGTAAAATCCGACAACGTACGTTAACGGGTTCCACAGCTTGCCTGCAAAATAGTGGCGCAAGTGTCTAATAAGTCCTGATTCTCGGATGGCAAAGTATTGGATCAAAACCATCGAGATGACGGCAGCTGCCAGGGTGCCATTCAGGTCGGCCGTAAAGGCACGGAAAACAGGGGTACCGTGGTAGGTGAGTGCCTCACCAACACCAGGAAGTAAACCAAAGATATTACTGAGGGCAATAAAGAAGAAAATTGATACAAAATACGGTGTGTACTTGATGGCTTTATCGCGATCGCCCAAACTACCTTCGAGCACATCAACAATAAAATCGGTGGCAATTTCGACTACTTGCGTAAAACCGCCTTTGGGACGGAGAGTCATCCGGCGCGCTACACTGACGAGCAAGACAATAATCACCGTGGAACACAGCCACGCAAAAAGCATCGAATTGGTGATGGTGAACCCGTGCAGCTGGAACAAACCGCCTGGTGCAATATGCACTTCAGGGCCAGAATCGGCGGCCAGTAAACGGATCAGTCCTTGCATCATTTAGTCGTATTCTCCTTTTTTGACTCTGCGTTCACCTGACGCACCGTATGGGCCACAACTATAACTGCTCCTGTGGCAGCTACCATAAGGGCAGCAAGGGTGTACGATGGTGAACTGTGAAAATGGCCGTCGAGTTTGATGCCTACAAAGACAGGCACTAAAACAGTCAACGCCAACTGCCAGCCCATGTTTACTGATGTACCTACGAACTGGCGGCGAGCCGCAAACGCCAACAAAGAACGCTCGATGTCATCCTGAGCAACAGTCGTCGTCTCTCTCCTGGCGGCGGCTTTCTTCATCCGAGCACTAGTATAGCAAGCCTACCGATGTCGCCGCAACCTGAAGATGCTTCCCAGCACTCAAGAAGAGCTACTTGGTACTCCAAGCGCACTTTTGAGGCGGTCCCATGTGCTGAAACTGCCTCCGCTGCAAGCGGCTGGGTCTTTGGTGACATCATAGTGGTGGGCATCTTTGGGGATGGTGTTATAGCGAGACTGCAGGGTAGCAGCATCGTCTTGTCCGTAGTTGATCAAAAGGACATCTTCGTCACCAATAATACGATTAGCAATACCGTCGACGGCCTGGCCATTCAACATAAAGCTCAACTTATTGCCATCTTGGCCGTCTACATAGGTGCCTTTTTCAGTCACCAACACCTTATCACCAAGCGTATAGCCAAGATTATTAAAGAAGTCAGCCCAACTCACACTATGGTCGTGCACGTGAACCACACTATTAATGTTGTCGTGCATGTGGACGCGCGATTGTAGATTATTGTGATCATGCGCATCGCAAACGGTTACTTCCTCATAATAGCCCGGGCCTTGAAATTGATCTTGCTGCCCATTTACATAGAGTGCGAAGTTGGCATGGTAGTGAACGTTGGGGTTCTTCGCAGTCGCAAAACGGATTGCCACCATTATTATGGCGCCAACCAACACAAGTGCAACGGCAACGAGTGCCTTGGGCACGGTCTTGTTTCGCTTCACTGTCTTAACCATCTCAGCCTCTGCCATGACCCCCAGTTTAACATGGTAAAATGGGGTAATGGTAACAGTTTACTCAGCGACGTGGTGTGCCTTCTGCCATGCAGCCAAAGACTATCTTGATAAGTTAGGTGTGAAGTACGAGGACCTTGATGTCGAGCACGATCCAGCCAACGCCACTGCTTCTGTCCAAAAGTCCGGCCAAATGGGCATCCCCGTCCTCGACATCGATGGCGACATTATTATTGGTTTCGATCGTCCCCGCATTGACGCCGCCCTCAAAGCGCACAACCTCGTTTCCTAACTCTTATCAACCTCTGTGATATTTAGCACACATCTAGTGTTAGGTGTTGCTACCGGTACGCTACATGTATTACATTTAAGGTATGGCATACGGAAGCCCTACGCACCAGCACGATTCACTTGCAAATGCTGCCTGGCAGGCTGAATTAGAAGCACGCCGCGAAGTTACGCCTGAAGAACTTGTGCATTTGGTCACGCCTGAGCAAATTGACGAATATGACACCCATCAGCGTGAGGTAGTAGCAGAAGGAGTAGGTGCACTCATAAAAAGCCGCTTTCCCGCTCCTAAAGACGACGAGGAGCGCACTGCACAGCGTATTCTTGAAAATAACATGGCCGATTATGACGATCTGGGGGGTGGGCAACTTTCGAGCTTTACTGATGGCGACGATGTTATGCAAGCACTTCTAGAGGTTCACAACTTCTATCGTAGTAACGAAGATTTCACCAAAGCGATACGAGCTCGACGCAGTATTTTGGCCCATTTTGTATTAACAGAGCTCTCCGAGGGGAAAGCCGAGGCAGGCAAGGAACAGGTTGCTGACGATGAAGAAGGTTCTGCCGATTAGTCCGTTATACTGACCCTATGGCGTTTGAGGATTATAAACAAAAACCTTCTGTGGTGATTGTGTACACTGGCGAAGGCAAGGGAAAAACCAGTGCGGCCGTCGGTTTGATGACGCGCGCCTTAGGCAACCGCTGGAAGGTAGCTTTCATCCAGTTCATCAAACATTGGGGTGTTGGCGAACATGTTTTTATTCGCGATATCCAGCCGCTATTTAAGGATCAACTCTTTTTCTACAAAGGCGGCAAAGGTTTTTATAAAGCCGGCGAAATGAGCGCTGAATTCGTGAGCGAAGAACAGCACCAGCAAGCGGCTGCCGAAACATATGCAAAAGCTATGACATGTGTGAGCAGCGGCAAATATGATCTGGTCATTTGTGACGAGCTAAATAATGCCGTCCATGATGGCCTTGTGACCGAAAAACAACTCGAAGATCTCTTTAAAAAGCGAGCCAAGAACACGAGTTTGTGCGTAACAGGGCGTGATTTTCCAGACAAGTTCCTAAAGTACGCGGATATTGCCACAAATATGACGAAGCTCAAGCACCACTTTGATGATAAGTTTCTGGCCAATAAAGGCATCGATTTTTGACGCTACAATAAAAAGCTGGTTTTATTTGCCAAACAGCGTTACTATGGCAATAGTAGCGAGATAATAAGAATGACAAACACGTTTGAAAATGGGATGGAAACACCACTAGATCCTCACGTCGCTATTGCGGAGTTTTTAGACGCTTCCGCCGAACGACGTCAACAGTTTCAGGCGAACATCCAAGAGTTTGGGGAGGTCGCAACCAGGGGCTACGGCGGCATGGTTGCTGCGCTTATGACAGAAGAATTGAATGCTGGGGTTCAGAGTGTGAATGTCATACTAGAGCAAATCGGCGGTACCCCCGTAGCATTCTCAAATGTGTTAGATGGCCGTGTGATGAAGGGCAGGGTAATAAGTTGCCTGCAGTACAATTCTGAGTCAAATGCCTGGATGTTCGAATTTGTGCCACTTATTCCTAAACCGAAACCAGCCGGC
>DATIHS010000059.1:0-26995 GCA_035480475.1 Patescibacteria group bacterium | reverse complement strand
GTGGCGTCTCCTGTGCTGGCCTGCTCCAGGGTTGATCCCGAGGCTTTGGGATTGATCTCCTCGCTCATGCCCTGCAAATCGACTAAGTAGCCATAGTAAGCAGAAAAGCGGTCATATCGTCCAATGTTGTCGCCATTGAGGGGGGTACCAGAGCTAATACACTGGGTATCTGGCTCATCAGTACTGGTCGTTCCGCTGCTGCTTACCTCAGCTTTATAAATGATACCAGCGCGACCACTCTGACAATCGCTTATATACGAGGTAAACTCCCCTTGCGGCGAACCCTTTGCATCAATCATATTATTATTGAGGAGTATTTGCCTGGTATCATCAATATTTAAGTTAGGGGCTGCTACTACCATCGGGTTACAAAACTGATCAGTGGCGATCTTCTGACCATTAATGTCCGGGTAACCACAGTCGGGCATCTGTTGGCTGTCGGCTGCGGCTTTGGCTCGACCTGGCATGAAGAGGTCAGTAATGCTCGACAAGAGACCAAGGGGCTTAGACAGCCCACCTAGCCAGGAGGTAGTTAAAGTGCTCACATTTGTAAAAGCGGGATTAGCTAGCGTTGCCATCGACATATTATTTACTAACGAATCAGTATTGTTTAGTGCAAAATAGCGTTGGAAGATGCTTTCGTGAGCAATGAGATTTTGATGAAATTGTTGTTCCTCGCCTGATAATTCGGCTACTTGTTGCTGAGTCGCAACCCTTAGACCATGGCTATTGCCATCCATGGCAGCAAGGGAACCATTGCCGCTTGCCAAACCATCCCCTATTAAGACCCCCTTCGCACTCGACATAACCATATGTGTCGTTAATTGGATAAGAAAAGGTGTGGCGATGTCCATGGCAAGCTGTCCCAATATGTTGACTGCTATGTAAGCAAAGCTGAAAGTGCTTTCTGCCGCGGCCGAAGTACCTCCTGTAAATACAGCCAAGACTCCGTTTGCTGCCGTCACGCCAAAGTTAATAATTGCGTTATTAGCAATCGCACAACTCACATTAGCAAGAGGTATATGGTCAATGACATTCAAGATTGCACCAAATACTCCGTTGTATTCCCTGGAAGTGCTGTATTTAGCCAAACTTGTCCCTGAGACTTTTTGTGAGTTGCTGCCTTGCATGAGATTTTGTAGGCCTGGGGCGTTCAGATATGACTTTCCATTCACGTCCTTGGTATGCATATAAATCATAAAAACACGCAAACCTTCGCTGCTCAGTAGTCCGGCTTTTTGATGGTCCGCAGCCGTTAAGTACCTTGTTGTGAAGCGTGCCAGCTCTATGGCCAGGGCAATATTACGGGCATTCGCCACTACTTGAATAGTTCCTCTTGCTTTACATGCTGTTTGTGGGACTAACAAAGGGTCGGCAATAGCCGCAAATCCTCCTGCAAAATTTTTAACACCATCCTGAATTCCATACTTTGCGAGAATTTCCGGTAAATTTTTAGACACATTTTCAAGTCCGGCTTCTTCTCCGCCCGCGGCTACAGTGGCAAGCTCATCAGCAGCACCGCCCGCAGCGTCGGCAGTGAGGGCACTGATTGCATTATCGGTCTGGGCGGCCTGACTTTCGGTGGTCTGAGTCGCATTATCCAAAAGGCTACTTTGGTTCTGTGAACTATTTTCGGCTGCCTTGTTTGAGTCAAAGTTTTGCTTTCCAGCTGCTTTGTCTTCTTTACTGAGTTTGTTATTCTCTGCATCCGCATTAAGCCCTCCGGTCACAGCTCCAGGATGAGTTTGTTCGGTAGAGGCCAAACGCTCGACCAATGTAGACTCCTCGACCGGCGTTGCATCAGGCTTCTCTTGCTTAACCTTTTGCAGAAAACGATCAATAAAATTGGAAACGTCCAGTCCTTCCTGGCCGAGCACCTTGTCAAAAGCCTTTCCACGCCAGGTCCGAGCAACGACATCAAACTGGCTATGGAATGCTGCGCTCGCATCACGGTTGAGCGACAAAAACTCGTTAACACTTTCGACACTAGAGGTATCAACCCTAACGGTATTTGCCCCGCTACCAAAGGTTAAGTTTGTCAAAACACCATCAGTATCGCGTGTAACTTCAAAGCCAGCTTTTGCTAATTTAGCATCGTACTGTGTAGCGGTAGCAGCATTTTGGATGAGTTCACCCGGAGTGCCACTTTTCCCGTAGGCAGTTATGACGTTAGACATACTATTGGCAAAGCGTCTCTGAAGAGAGAAATTCATAATACGGTTAGAATTCAGCAAGCGGCTACTCACCGTTAGCATTTCAAGGGATCCGCCACCAAAAATCAGAATCCCACCAATCACTAGTATGCCAGCGATCCCACCGCCAACAGCTCCCGATTTTCGGTTCAAAAGTAACTTTGCGGCCTGGCTCCTTAAGGAGCCACCGGAATCCCCGGGCTTATAAAGTGAACCGGGACCACCTAGCTCACTCGTGTTTTCGTTGAGAGAGGCAAGTTCTGAAGATTCAGCCGGGCTGATCTCTTCAGCTCCATCGTCCTCATGTTCTAACAGTTCGTTATCACTCACAAAGAGTTTGTGCCCCTTTTAGCGTTATTATACCCCGGGAGTTAAGCGATTCTGCAGGTCAATGGTCCCTTGAGGCTGGTTTAATTCGCCTTGTTGCATTTGCTCAACCTGTTGGGGGTTGGTAGTTATCAGGCCAGCTTCGGTCGGACTGGCAGTTACCTGAATATGGACGTGGTTCTGTCCGGCAAAAAACAAACCCTGGCCAACTGGGAACATACTCAAACGCTTCTTCTCTTCGCTTGTCAGCTTAAAAGTATCGGCCAGAACATCCACTGCTGATGAGGACTGCTTGAGAAGGATTTGCATGCTAGCATTGGCCACGATGGCACGCCCCATGCGGCTACCCATAAAATCCTCAACGTCTTGGGTAATCGTGGTAATGCCAAGGTTGTACTTACGGGCACGTTTGGCCAGGCTGAACATGAAGTTAGCCGAATCCTCATACTTCATGAGCTGCCAAGCCTCGTCTACTATCAATATTCGGCGCTTCTGGTCAACCTTGGTCTTATTCCAAATAAAGTTCAGCACAATATACATAGCAACCGGCCGTAACTCGTCTTCCAAGTCACGGATGTTAAAGACGACCATCGGGTTGTTTATGTCGATGTTACTCTGTTGACTAAAAATACCTGCGAACGTCCCACTCGTATATTTACGGAGCCTTTGGGCGAGTTGCGGGCCAGTTCCACCCATATGCAACAAGGTATCGTAGAGGTCGTTTATAGTTGGCGGTTGTGAGCTATGGGTCAAGGGGTCATTGGTAATACCAGCCTTGGCGTAGGTTTCTATCAAAGCAGCATCGAGGTCAGCTTCCTCACTTGGCGCCAGGGCTGGCGCTATCAAGCCTCCACCGCCTGTTTCAGCCGCCGCCATTTGGACCTGTGCACCACCCATCATGAGACGTAATAAGCCATGTAATGTGATCAAGTTGCTGCGTAGGGCGTTGTCAGCTTCTTCGGTATCGATAACTTTGGGTAGGTCGAAAGGGTTAATGCGTGTTGCCGAATTTAGGCTAAGCCTTACATATGCTCCACCAACAGCTTCGGCCATGCGTTGGTACTCGTTTTCTGGGTCAATGATAAAGATTTCGGTACCATACATCATGCTGCGCAAAGCCTCGAGCTTTACCGTGAAGCTCTTACCTGCGCCCGATTTGGCAAAGACAACTGAGTTGCCATTTTCCAAACTGAAACGGTCAAAGATCACGAGCCCTGAGTTATGCATGTTAATGCCATATAAAATGCCATTGTCTTGCGTCAGGTCGGCGCTAGTGAAAGGGAAACTGGTACTCAAGGCGCCGGTACTGAAGTTACGGCGAATCTGTAACTGGTCAGTAAACTGCGGTATTGTGCTATTGAGTCCCTGCTCCTGTTGGCTGGTCGCCGGCTTGGAATACACCAGCTGCTGTCCTAGCACCGACTCAATCTTGTGACTCACAAACTCCAGCTCATCCATTGAAGAGCCGTAAATAGTAAAGTACAGGCCAAATCGGAAGAAGCGTTCCTCGCCCACCTGTAACTTGTCACGCATTTCTTCTGCATCAGAAATAGCCGCTTGTTTGCCCGGGTCACGCACCCGCCCCTTTTCGGCATCAATCTGTAAGCCCGCCTCAATTTGCGACACTTTCTTGCGCAAGTTTTCCAATACCACTTGGCTCTCAACAGGGTAAATGAACATCGATAAATCAATGACTTCATCCATGTTAACAATGGTTGATATCCAGCCGGTATAAACCTGGCGCGGGTAACCATAGACATAGTATGTACGTGCTAAACGTGTACCGATTTGGAAGTGAGTATTAAAGAGCTCTAAAGAACTCGGTGCAATAAAATCACGCAGGGCAGTAACGCCTTTTTGAAAGGCCATTTGGACTTCTTGTTGTTCCCGCAAGCGTTGCTGCTCGGCAAGAGTTATAGGATCAAGCTTCTGTTTCTTAGCCATAGCTACGCCTGTAGCTCCTTGTTAAGGTTTGGTTGAGGAGCTTGGCCTTGGCCTTTTTGCACCACCGGCACCGTCAAATCATTAAAGTTCTTGAGCTGTTGCCGGGTAGCAGTATCCGGATTATAGGTATCATAAAAGAGCTCAATGAGCTCTTGGGTATCGAGCGGCAGACCTTGTACGCCACTCTGCTGTAACCCCCCCAAGACGGCTTGGACGCGGTTACGCAACTCATCTTTGGCTTTGTTTAAGTCAGCTTCATTAACGGTAACGTGTTTCTCTTTTCCACCGCTAAATAGGTCACCCAAGCCGCTTAAGAAGTTCTTGCTCTGACTGAGAGCCTTTTGGACATCAACCACCGGGAAGTATGGAACAACCACATAAAACTTCTTGTCCATAATGTTGGTTTGATAGGAAAGATCAGTCATGAAGTTGATATAATCTTCCATCAATAACGCCAGTAGCATGTTATCGTGCTCAGAACGGATTTTGTCCAAACGCTCCAAGTATGGTCCGAGATCCACCTTTTGTGACCGGACAAAAATCTGAATTGGGAAATACAAAGAGTTCAAAAAGCCCTGGTAGCTATATTCGACTGCTTCTTGTTCTTGAGGGCTCATCAAGTCAAAATTAATGGATTTAACCATGATCACCGAACGGAACGAGCCGTCACTCATAATCACTACACCGTCACGGATTTCGGCAATCTGCAAGGTGTTTTGGGTACTATTCGAATTAGTTTTGGCAGGTGGCGGCGGAGCAGCTTGGCCAGGCTGTCCCACTGTAGCCTGTCCAGGAGATGTGGTTCCCGTGGCAGGCATTGGCGGCGCAGGGTACTGAGGATAAACCGGAGGAGCGGCTTGTGGAACAGCCGCAGGAGTTGGCGGCACGGGAGGTGCTGCGTAAGGAGCTGGCAAACCATAGGCATCTGCAGGCACTTGCGCTGGAACGGCACCCGACTGCGGAGCAGGCACGCCATCATTTGGTTGAACTGGTGTTGTGTTTGGATCCATGCTTTATTTCCCACCCAAGGGAACGATGACAATAGTCCCCTAACGGAGCGAGATCACAACCTCGCCATCGTCACTGTCTAATGAACCTGACTTGGGCTTGGATTTGTGAGCCTCGCGGGCAATTGTCGCCACGTTTAAATCATCGTTATTGGCAAGCCTAAGTATATCAGGGTTCGGAGGTGTTGTCACCGCTTCTGACTTCTGTTGCGTGGGGGGTTCCGGAGCTTTCGCAGACACGTTATCGGCATGCTTAGGGCCGTTGGGATCAATCACACGCATATGGCCCTTGCCCGGCTGCGGACGCTTCTGTTCTTCATGGATTTGTTTGAGCAAAGCTTGCTCGGCCTCGCCGGTATCACTGACCGGCAAATTATCGTCAGCACCCGGCATAACTGTTGGTGTGTTAGCAAAGGTACTGTAGCCGGCCGGCACGGCCGCGGCTTGGGCGGGCTGATTCATAAACCAGTAATCGGCGGTCGCTTGCGGAGAAGCGGGCGTTGGTTGTGCAGGTGGCTTGCCCTGTACGGTGGCAACAAGAGCTTGGCGATGCGTTTGTTCAGACTGGGCAATCATAGTATCAAGCTGTTGGGCGGTAGGATTGTTTTTGGCGTCCAAAATGTCGTCGGTCGCATAGACGTCATAGCTCGGCACTTCTTGAGGCAGACTGGCGGCATCAATGAGCCGGTCCGAACCGCCGCCCATACTCGCTAGGTAAGATGGTTGCGCAAACAAGTTAACATTAACGTTTTTAACTGCCCAACCACGGCTATCCAAGGTACTTGCTAGTGCACTCAGCCGACTTCTAACCTCAGTTTGCGAAAGCCCATCTGTCAAGTGACGTTCCATTTTTTTTGGTGCCGTAACCGTGACGAGCTCTTTCATGCCCGCCTGGTCCCAAATGCGCCGCCGCGGCTTAAATAAAAAGCGTAGTTTTGCCAACGCCCATACTTCTGTTGGCTGATCCTTGCCAAACGGCCAAGCAAAGAACACACAAAAGGCAAAAAACGGCAGCATAATGAGGCTTACAAACCACACACCGTGCTGGATGCACAGGAACATACCATAACCCATGCCGGCGCCAATAAAAGCAAAGATAAACTGACGAAGTGTCAACGGCCCGACGAACTTGTCTTCCGCCTCAATATCCTGGATTACTTTATAATTTGCCATAACTACATTATAGAAGATGATTGGGCATTATCACGTGCCTGGAATTATGGTTGGTGGAGTATTTTGTTGTTGTCCAGTATTAGGATTGTACCAAATCTCATCACCATTAGCGGTGTGTAAGCGTCGGTTGAAGGCATCTTGAACACCTTGGTTGGCACCAGCCAAACCACTGTATCCTTGAAGCTGATCTGGAGTCCCTCCTGGAGTTGATTGCGCACCTGGTTGTTGTACTGGGGTAGGTCCCCCGGGCTGTACTTTGGTGCCTTTCCAGGTCTTTTTGAGGCTTTGGATTTGCTCTAGGCGCTTGCGTGCATTTTCCAAAGTGGCACGATGCTGTTCGCGCGCTCGATCATCCGGCAACGAAGCTGGATCAACACTACCCAGAGTTCTCACATTAGATGCAACATGACCCTCAATATCAAATACACGATTCATGTCTTCTTCAGAAAGATTACCAGTAACATATGGACCCTTTTTGTAGTAAATGTCGTTTACCATCTCATCGTTCTTACCAAGTTCACCAGTTTTAGCATTGAAGTTCATAGTAGGATCATTAACATCTGCAAATACTCTCTTACCGGTATCATCGTCACGTTTAATGGCAGAATACTTCAAGTTTAGACGTTCGTTCTGACGGGCAAAAGCGATACCAATATATAAGCCTTGAGTTTCGCTGTCGCTTAACCCTTCTTGATCAGCCCATTTAAGGAAGTTTGATTTATATGCTTCTGTGTCTCCGACGCCGACTTTCGTAGCTTCATAATCGCCCCAGGCCTGTAACTCACCATTGGTGCGATACAGTTCACGTCCCTTTTTGTACTCTTCGTCTGTATATGTCTTACCACCCATAGAACGCCGCAATAAGTTGCCCTTCTTGTCTATGGCTCGTGCATTTCGCTCACCACTAGCGTCAACTTCCTCAGTAGTGAATAGCTTGCTCACTTTATCGAAATATAGAGGGATGGAAGTAGCGGCCCTGCCGTAGGTGTCGTCCCCTGTGTCTTTTACCTGTTGCATACGCTTAATGCCTTCTGCGTTGATAGCGGCTTCACGGGACATGACATCACCCATTCCAACAACTCTGGCGGCACCTTTTCGCCACTGGTTAACGCCAAAACTAGTGCCTGGTGCTCCACGTTGGTTATTGCGTATAAAGTTTGCACGTCGCCGGATAATATTTGCCCCAGCATTACGTTTTACACGGTTGCGGAGGCTATTAGGATCGTTTGCATTGCCCTTAACTGCTTCGTGAAATCGCTTGCCGCCGCCAGCAAAAGTACCGTATATAGAAGCGATCGCTCCTCCCGCGAACTTAAATGCAAAGGGAATCATCGCCATCGGAGCAAACATGGTTATAATCCCGGCAATTAAACTGGAAAGACTACCTTCGTTGATTTGAAAAATTATCGATGCCAAAAAACTTGAGACAGCAAAAATAAGCACAATAATTGGATAAACCATAAGCGTTCGTAAGAATAAATCCCACCACTTCTTAAAATACTTCTCTGTACTTGGCAGGATATATAATACGCAAGCTATTGGCGCCGTAATGGCAAGGAATACTAATAGACCTTGCCTCAACACTAAAGTGACAAATATAGATATGACAGTTAAGGCGACAGGCAAGAGTACAAAGAGTAATAACCACTGGACCAATTCATTTGTACCTGGTCTCCCGCCGGGATTGTCTGCGGGGTTCACATCGGCTGTAAGTGCGCCCGCTGTTCCTTCTAAATCCTGGGAGCTTGCAGTGGCCGTGGTTCCCGCGGTGTGGTGTTTACGAACTGCTTTCTGTAGGAAATAGCCACCAATTAGAATGGGCACAGCCGGTCCAGTGGTAAGAGAAGTATTACTGCCAACAGTAAAATTGTTGCTGTCTTTAATAGGGGTAGTAATTAAGTCGCCTACCCCATTGGCAATAATACGAGTAACATCTGCAGCAGCTACAACAAGATAGATAGAGAGGTTCAACATGACAATCCCGATCAAAATTCGGGGTGCAATCTTCTTGATGTTATAGGCATTCATTATTCTTTACCTACTCCTTGGGCCACTGCTATGACCATGAGAGCAATAATGAGAGCAATATTCCCAAAAATTCTGAACCCCGACCACATCTTGAAAATCGAGCTGTTGGGATCAGCGGAAATTGGAACTTGGTCCAGGAATGGAATAATAACTGAGTCAAATACCCAATCGACTAGTTTTGCCATACCATTGATAACTGGACAAAGTATCCAACTCAGCACACTCCCAGTCGTTGTTTCGCAAGTTGGATTTTGGTCCCCTAGACCTGCGACACCGCCTGAAGCATTTTGAACGGCAGGATTGTTGCCATAAGCGATGGTAATTACTTCTTTCTGGGCTGAACCTGCTTTCTCGATGGTAATATTCTTTTTAGTATTTGTATCCTTAAAGCTATCTGGTGTCTCACGAATAATGTAATCACCTGTGCAGTTACTCCCCGTTTGGAAGTAACCGAGGCTTTGGCAGAAGGTAAACGTATACTTATCCTTTAGACTGTCATTCAATGGGATAATTGAACCATTTACGAAGGCCATGGTGATATTAAAGTTTTCGGGATTACCAATGCTTACATGCGGTATGGTATTACCAACTAGGTTGCTGCTTGAACCGGTACAGTCCCACTGTCCTGTCCCGTTGACGTTATGAAGGTATAAATACGTGGCACCCGACGTCGTACTGTTATCACTAACTCGATTGGCACAATCAAATTCGCTGAGTGACGTCTTGCTTGGAGACACCTCGATTTGCGCACCGCTTGCAAAGGCGCCAATCTGGCTCGGATCCAAGATCGACAAATTATCACCGAAAGTCCCGCTGGGGTTAATCTTTCCAGGGTCGAAATGGAGAAGAGCCATATCGTTATCACCTGGCTTGCCATAATTCCAATTCGAATCACCCGTATTACTATCAGCGTACATTGCGGAAAAAACTGAATCGTAACTATGCTCGCCTATAATGTTTGCAATTGTGCGATTGCCGTCATTGACACATTTGCGGTCACTAGGGAGGTATTTTATGGCTATGTGGTTACGGTCAACAAAGTGGGCGTCCAGCCAGGCGTCAGGATAGCCAGCATTGTTTAGGGGCAAATAACACAGTTTACTGACATCATTGACTGCTGCGTAAGCCTTATGGCCAAGCTGATTCAGAGTAAATATTGACGACAGAAGCACAGCAAAAAAGACCAGCGTCAAGCGACGCCCAATAGCAGCAAGAGTCGCAACTTTCACAAGCCGAGTATAACAAACCCCTTTATAAAACGTAAGAATAATTACAAAGTATCATTTGTATTTATACGAAAGCGTTATAAAATAACACAAGTAGATGAAATCATTCAAAATACAAATCCTTGTTATCTCTGTTCTCGCGACTGCTGCTAGTCTTCTAGTCTTTGTTCCTGGGGTGCGGGCTCAAGATGCTAATACTTTAACTGCACAATCGACAGCAAGGTGTGTAAAGAACGGCGGCGTGTATAACACCGATGAGAGCAAGTGTCAGTTCCAATGTGGAGCAGGATCAGACAGAACATTCGTCGAATTTAACTTTGGTTGTGTGGGTAGGGCGGTCGAAGCACAAGGCAAACAACTAAACCCTATTATTGATTTACTGTTTTCAGCTATGCGAGCCCTTTCGGTTGGGGTGGGGATAATTCTAGTGCTAGTAGTAGTTATAGCAGGTGTTAGGTACAGTACTGCCCAAGGTGATCCGCAAAAATCAGCCGGTGCTAAGAAAATGATCACTGGCGCGCTGATGGGGTTGCTAGTATATGCTTTCGCCTTCTCACTTATACAATGGTTAGTACCTGGCGGTGTTTTCAATGACACGAATCAACTTATCAGTCAGCCTTCTTCTAGCCCATCTAGCCCAATGGATTGTCGAGTAGTTGGTAATGGACATGTAAAGGTGTGTTAGGTGTTAAACGTCTTATTTTTTAAAGTAATTGCCGGTGTTTGTAACGGATCTTCTTTTCTTGGTTTTCCAACCTGGTACAAATATCTTGAAGTGCAAAGCGTTCCCATACCTGACAGTCTAGGCACTGGGTCAACATGCCATGTGTATATCAATGGCTTTAATGACATATGGCTAATCGTTGCCGCGGTTATAGAGATCCTTCTGCGGCTAGCTGTGCTCGTTGCTGTAGGGTTTGTTATTTATGGCGGGATTAAATATGTGACCTCGCAAGGGGAACCCGATAAGATGCATGAGGCTTTAAAAACCATCATAGATGCACTCGTAGGGCTGGTTATTGCAATTGCAGCCTCAGCGCTTATTGCTTTTGTGGCAGGGAAAATACACTAAACTATGTATATGCTCACCTGGATGATCATGCGCTTTGCGCAAGTCAAAAACTGTACGCCGGACCAGGCTAAGACTGACCCTTCTTGTCAGACAACCTTACCAACAATTTCAGCAGATGGTGCCCATGTTCAACAGTTACTGCAGCTTTTTTTGGGAATTGTTGCGGCCTTGACACTGATTTATATCATCATAGCAGCCATCCGTTTTGTGCTGAGCCAGGGTGAGCCCGATAAAATTTCCAAAGCCCGAAACTCTATCATATTCGCTGCGATTGGTCTTGCGATCATACTGAGTGCCGAAATTATTGTAACCTTCGTGCTTAATAGCATATGAACCCATGAAGACAACCATAAAATACTTTCTTTTAACAGCAACAATTCTCATAAGCAGTTTATCGATGATTCTATCTGTTTTACCTCAAGCACATGCCTTAGATGTCCTGTCGCCGGTTTGCCAACAATACATTGATAACAATGGTAATGTTATTGATCCACAAAAACCCGTTCCTACTGTGTGTATTGACGCTGCCAATGCAAAAAAAGGTGATCCCTTGGTTGGTCCAAACGGAGTACTTACCAAGGCCGTAAATATCTTATCTTTAGTTGTAGGCATTATTGCCGTGTGGGTTATCATCCTATTCGGAGGGTTGCGTATGATTATCTCTGGTGGTAACCCACAAACCGTGGCCACGGCTCGTAAAACCGTTATTTTTGCGGCGGTCGGCTTAGGGGTTGCGGTGGTTGCTAAACTGGTAGTGGCATTTGTTATATCTAAAGCAGGACAATAAAGGATACCTATGAAACGATTTCTCCTTACAATTAGTATCGTCTTTGGGCTAGTCATTCCTATTGGCGTAGTTGCCACGGTTTCAGCCCAGTCTCTTTTTCAGGGCTCTAAAGACGCGGCTTGTTCCGGCATCCAATTGAGCGCGAACGTGCAATGTGATCAGTCTGCCGGTGACAAAGTTTCGGTTGTGGCCAAGACGGCTTTGAATTTACTGTCGATTGTCGTCGGTATTGCCGCAGTGATGATGATTATCATCTCCGGTTTACGTTATGTAACCTCATCTGGCGACAGTAATAATATCACCGGTGCAAAAAACGCCTTGCTATATGCTATTGTCGGTTTAGTGGTCACTGCCTTGGCGCAATTGATCGTACACTTTGTCCTTCATAAGACGGTAAGTACCTTGCCCGCTTGCCCGCCGAACCAATCAACACTGGCTGGTGGGGGTGCTTGTACGAAGTAAGGCTCTTGAAACTCCTAAACTGTTTGTGGTATAAGTGAACTAAGAATTTAAGAAAGGTAACTTACATGCTCAAAAGAATAAAAAGTCTCCTAACTGCGGTGTCTATTACGGCTATGTTTGCCATGCCGCTCGCGGTTCCAGCCCTAGCGCACGCTGCATCAGATCCAAATGACATTGCTAATAAGGCTGCTTGTGGCGCCGATTTGAACGTCGACCCAAATGCCGCCTGTGCCCAAGACGACGCTGGAGCAACCAAAAAGGTTAACGACATCATCCACCTCGTGATTAACATTTTCTCGCTGGTCGTGGGTGTCATCTCGGTCATTATGATTATCATTGGCGGCCTGAAGTACATTACTTCCGGGGGCGACAGTGGTAACATAACCGGTGCCAAGAACACCATTCTTTACGCCATCATCGGCTTGGTTGTCGTAGCGCTTGCGCAAATCGTCGTCAAGTTCGTCCTGGCCAAAACCGCCAGTGCTGGCCAATAAACCAGAACTTCTGTACAAAAAAATCCCCGCTCCGTGCGGGGATTTTTATAACGTTTGACCCTGGTTCTTATTGGTTCTTACAAAACCTGGATCTTCTTGACGCTGTCTTGCTTCACTTTAGTGAAGCTAATGGTAAGGACACCATCCTTTAAGACGGCCTCAATCTCATCTTCCTTGACAGGTACAGGCAGGGCGATGCTGCGACTGAACTCGCCCCAGTAACATTCTTGAACAAAATAGTTCTCCACGTCGTCTTCGTTGCCGGCACTTAACGTACCACGGATGCTCAACGTGTTATCCGCAATGCTTACATCGAGGTCGCTCTTATTAACACCAGCTACTCGTCCCTTAACAACCAACTTTTCCTTCGTTTCATAAACGTCAACGGCCAACTGGCCTGGCACCATATCACCTTCTTCGTCCCAGTCGTCGCTCGTTGCAGCCGTGCCTGCGGCATCTGTTACTGCTGCCGGTTGGTCTTCACCTGCCGGTCCAAAGTCATCTTCACCCAAAAAAGCAGCGGTCAACTCATCTTCCATCAGCAAATCGTCGTCACGGCTTCTCCGTGCCATAGTTGTTACCCTCCGAGGTTTAAAGCTTTTGCTTGTTTGCAATTTTTGTTACTAGTCAGTATAGCTTAAGGACTCAAGGGGCTGCAACTAGCTTATCTTTTATTTACAACATATTAATCACAACGGGTAACAATTCGTTAATCACAGATCGCTAGACTGTAACTATGCCCATACTCGACCATTTACTTAGCATACTGGCGCCGCACGCCTGTTTATTGTGCGGGCGGGAAGGTAGTTTGCTATGCAAGTGGTGCAAACCGGAAGCTTTCCCGGAGCTGTCGAGCCATTGCTTCCGTTGCCAACGCCTCACCCAAGATTTTGCGACATGCCCTGCATGTTGCCGCGAGACTATGGTGCAGCGTGTGTGGGCGGCAACGAGCTACGCCGCCACAGCCAAACAGCTCCTCCATTTGTATAAGTTTGAGCATGTTCAGGCGGCTTTTGGGACTATTGCCGAGGCCATGGATGAGGCATTGCCACTGTTGCCACCCGAGATTGTTGTTGTACCACTACCTACCGCCACGTCACGCGTCCGCCAGCGAGGCTACGATCATGCCCGTCTTCTGGCCCGAACCATTGCCGCTAAACGGCAGCTGCTCTACCTGCCCATCCTTCATCGCCTGACCCAGACTCGCCAGGTTGGAGCCACCCGCCAACAGCGGCTTGGGCAGCTTCAAGGGGCGTTCTGGGTCTCGAGGACAAAACTGTTAGGCGGGCATTCTGTACTTTTAATAGACGACGTTGCAACAACCGGTGCTAGCCTCACCCATGCGGCGCAATCGCTCATGCAGGCTGGCGCCCAAACTGTCGAAGCACTGGTCTTTGCCCAGCGACAATAGCTTTGAATCTTCTCTTGTCAGCTGCTATAATCACCCCGTTATTGGAAGGGTGTCCGAGTGGTTGAAGGAAACGGTCTTGAAAACCGTCGTGCCGGCAACGGTACCGTGGGTTCGAATCCCACCCCTTCCGCCAGTCCGAGCAGTCTTGTACAATGACAATTCCGTGGAGGAGTACCCAAGTGGCTGAAGGGGATGGTTTGCTAAATCATTAGGGGGGCGCAAGCTCCCGCGAGAGTTCGAATCTCTCCTCCTCCGCCAAACCGAACCCTGCCCTAAGCAGCAGGGTTTTCTGTTTTACCAAGTCAACCTGTTACAATACGCTTATGCAACCTGGGAGTACCATCCAACCCGGCCAACAACCTGAAGGCGAAACCTCGTCGCCTGAACAGCCAGCCATGCCAGCGGCTAATGCCTCGCCAAGCCCTCAAGCCGAAGCACCGCAGCCAACTCCTGAGGCCAGTGAACCCGCTGTTCCTGAGGCAAATTGGCAATACAGCCAAACCGATACCGACCCTGCCGCCGCCGATATGCCATTGCCAGATATAGATCCAGTCTCGTGGACCGCCTCAGAGTTTGTGGAACACGAGAAGAACAATAACTGGTACATAAAACTTGGCGCGCTGACAGGCGTTGTGACGGCTGGCCTCTACTTGCTCACTCGTGACATCATTACTGCCGTCGTGATTGTGATTGCATCCATCTTGTTTGGAATAACCGCCAAACGCAAACCACGCACCCTCCAGTATCAACTCGATAACGCGGGTGTCCACATTGGCGGCAAGTTCTACGACTACGATTTGTTCAAGTCATTCTCTGTCCTAGAGGAAGGCGCTTTTAACTCCATCCAGCTGCAGCCGCTCAAGCGTTTCATGCCGCCCATTAGTCTCTATTATCCACCCGAGCAAGAAGATGGTATCTTCACGGTAATTGGCAGTTTTTTGCCCCACGAAGAGCGCTCTCACGACGCCATCGACCGCCTGATGCGCCGCGTCAAATTCTAGAGGTCAAAGCGTTGACAATTCTCTATAAAACTGCTATTATCGCTTCTTTGTGAAACATTCTAAAGAGCGTGATGCGGGCTTTCGGCCTGCTCTAAAAACTATTGCTGTCCTCGGAGCGGCCGCTACAGCGCATCATCTGGACAGGTCCACCGCTCCCCGCCGCCGACAAGAAGTACCCAAACCTGCAAAACGCCGGCCACATCCAATCTTGAAAATCATTGCTTCAGTTACAGCTGGGGCCACCTTTGGAGCTGGTGCTGTTGGGGTTGTACGCCAAGTTGAAACCAACAACGAACACAAGCGAGATCTCAGCGCCTTGACGCATAAAGTCGATGATTTGGACCAGCAACTTAGTACTCTGCGCGAAAGTGCTCAACGACAATCAGACCTTAATGACCGGCTGGCCCAAATTCTTGCCAACCAAACTGGCGAAAGTAAAGACCGCGTAACTGGCGCAACTCTCAAACAACTACATGAATTACCGGGCTACGGATTCGCTGTGTCGCCCGAGCTCCGTGGCCAGCTTCAAGCAAGTACTGTCAAAATCGGAGTTCGCGCTAAAAACGACGAGAATGGCGTCTGGCGAGAGACATGTACAGGAGTAAAGGTTTCTGACGGAGATCAGACGTACGTCTTAAGTGCGTCACACTGTTTTAGCCCAGACGCTCCAACTAAAATGGGAATAAGTCAAAAACCCCTAGTTCTTGATATTAGCGCCACAAGTTCAAACGAATATATCATTCTCGATCCTCAGTCCGGGACCGCCAATCAAGCGAATGCGCCAGTGGCATCAGTTAGCGGTGTAGCCATAGATTTATCTGGGGGCTCTGATTGGGCGTTGCTAAAAGCAGTCGGTAACGGCGCTGGCTCTGCCCGTATCTATGACCAAATTCCAAGTTTACCACTCGGACAATTTATAATGAGCGAACAAACCCCCGTTCCGGGCGAGAGTGTGGGCTTATACTCACTACCGGCAGCAAATAACAACCTTCCTGTGGCGGCGGAAGGGATATATCTTGGACGAACCCCAGGTGCACCGCTCGGCTACCCTGCTGATTTTATTGACTTTATCGCAACGCCCGCCCCAGATGTTCGTCAGGACGCTTGTGATTATGGCGCCAGCGGTTCTGCAGCAGTTTTTACTGGAGGTAACTTTAGTGGACCGCTCTATGGGCGTAACAGCATTGGCTATTCAGATGGTTCAATTGAACCCGGCGACGCGGGGCATGACAACTTAAAACAACGACTCGACATTGAACAAACCCTTGGTGTTGAGATCCCGTCGGACATGGACGTCTGTGCATTTAGCACAACTTCTGTAAGCATTCCAACCGTCCCTAGCCTTGAGGGAGTGTTAGCCGATCCCAACAATTTTCCAACAGAGCAGATTACGCCTGACCAAAAATAGCTGGCGTTCACCTCTGTTTTATGCTAGAATTCACATCTGTTCGCCACTAAAGCGATACGCACCCGTAGCTCAGCTGGATAGAGCGCCAGTTTGCGGTACTGGAGGTCGTGTGTTCGAATCACGCCGGGTGTACCATTCCTATGCTTTTTATGATTGCCTAAGAAGTTTTTGGGCCTTTTCCGCCGACCAGCGTCACTGACTTTTGTTCGGGCATACCTTCCAGTAGTGGCATAGCCTGCTTGACGAACGCCTGGAGCTCAGGTTTATTGAGTTCGTTTTTGTGCTCGGCCTCGTCGGTCCATAAATCCTCGACCCATATCACGTTCGGGTCATCATTATCAGCGTAGACCAGATAGAGCAAACAAGCCGGGTTATCGTTAAACGGTTTGCCCGATTCCAGTAAGATATTTATCACTTCCTGACGCTTACCTGGTTTTGCAACCAGTTTGTTAATGAGTGCCAATTGGTTCTTCATATTCGATCCTTTCCCTGTGCTTTAACGCGGTCAAATGTCTCGCGCGCCACCGCAAAGCTCGTTTTATTATAAGCAAAATGGTCAGTCATCATGTAAACACCAATCCACTCTTGGTATAACCACGCCCGGTTCAAAAATTCAGGGTCTTTCGGTCCTTCATATTGCTCGTATACCTCTTGCACAAAGCCAAAACCATACTCATGAAGCTCAGCAAAGTCCACCGCCGGGTCACCCAAGCACATATCACTAAAGTCAATGACGCCAAGCTGTCGTTTCTGCGCGTCCCACAACAAATGACGACTATAGATATCGTTATGGATAAACACGTGCGGCAATGCTGTCCCGATAAGCCCGTCTACCTGGCCTAAAATCTGCTGAGCCAAGTCGTAGTCCTGCGGCGACAACACACTCTTCAGGTGGGTTGCAGTCCCTTCCCTCACCTCATGCTGGTCGTCGGCCAATACGGTTTCGGGTACGTTTTTTAACGGAGGTTTTGTTAAGGCTTGAGTGTGTAAACAGGTCAAGAAATCGGCTAACTGGCGTGCTACCATTTTCCGTTCAACCGGCGGCAAGCTATCAAAGAACACTTTTGTGAGTGTCTCGCCTTTGATGATTGGATAACCCGCAAATGACAATGGCTTTGGCAGATAGGTGTAGTGGGGAACCAAAACGTTGAGCGACGGTCGCAAATAATGTAGCACTTCTATCTCATGGGCAAGCTTTGTAAGGTATTCATCATCGTCCGGAAAACGGAAGACCACCTTATTGTCCAAGATGATGACTTCATGGTCCCAGCCCTCATCCAGATAGGTATAACCTTGCCAGGTAAGCTCAGGGAAGGCTTTGGCTATCTGTGCCAACAAATGGTCGGCTTTGGCAGAGGTATCGGTTTGCGTCATACGCCCCATAGTAGCAGCCACTAAACGACAAGAACAATTCCGCCTATAATAGAAGTATTAATCAAAGGAGGCATTCAATGGCAGTCAAACTCAACCCGTACCTTAACTTCAATAAAAACGCTCGTGAGGCCATGGAATTTTATCAATCAGTCTTTGGGGGCAAACTGGATATAAGTACCTTTGCAGACTTCAATGCCCCGCATGGTCCTGGCGAAGAAAATCTCGTCATGCACTCTGTTTTGTATGGTGACAATGGCCTTACTTTCATGGGCTCTGACATACCTGCTGGCATGGACTATCAAAAAGGTGTTCACGAGTTCAGTATGTCCCTCACAGGGGAATCCGAAGATGAATCTACCCTCACCGCTTTTTTTGAAAAACTCTCGGCTGGCGGCACCGTTACACAGCTGATGGAAAAAGCCATCTGGGGCGACACCTTTGGTATGGTCATTGATAAGTTCGGCATCAACTGGCTGGTTAATGCAGCAGCCCCAAAACAAGCTACCTGAACTCAAAGAACACCGCTGCCATCTGTTAAAATAGGCGTCGACGGAAGGGTGCAGGAGTGGTTGAACTGGACGGTCTCGAAAACCGTTGTGCGTTGCAAGACGTACCGAGGGTTCGAATCCCTCCCCTTCCGCCATTACTTTGTCTCTTGCACAGTTTGCAGACTAAAAGACGTGAGCGGCCCAATACTAGCGGATGCATTTTTATGAGTCGTAAGAGTACGGTAGCGTAAGATTTTGCCCGTAACAGTATCGAATTGAAAGACGGTGGCCAGCGCATCGGCGCTATTAGGGCCAATAATGGTCGGCTTATTGGGGGCTGCACCACCGGCAGTACCGGCAACGAACAATGGCGCTTGTGTAAGCTGGTCACCAATCCGACAATAAATGTTCCTCCTATCTTCAGCGTGAGTGTGCCCGGCAATGCCACCTGTAGCACATCCAACTTGCATCGCTGGTAGGTCAGCTTCTTGGCGGTGGTTCACCATTGTTACGTTGCCACCGGCCGCACATGCCGCTGCAACTAAACGTTCGCCTAGTGCTGTGGCGGTAGCCGGATTAGGATCAGTTGTCTTGAACAGGTCCGTATGTTCTGGATCATTTCCTCCCAATAGTTTAAGGGCGTCATAAGTGAAGACCGTTCCGTCAGCATTGATAAAGCCATATTTCTGGGCCTGGGTAACGGTGACGGAGCTGTCGTGATTGCCGCCGTAATAAGCAACGACTGTGTTGTCGCCCATCCTGAAGCGGACTGTTTTGACGCAAGGCTCCTCGTAAGTAGTGCCAGACATGGTCAAGTCGCCTGGCAGCACGACCAAGTTGATACCAAGTTTTTGCCGGACTTCTCCCCAGACTTTCAGCTGGCCAATATTGCAGTGCAAGTCAGCGAGTACCATGAACGTGGCAGTATTTTCCTCTTCGGGAAATAGAGGAGCTTGGTCGAGTTTTTGCCCCATTTCGACCGTGGCCTTATCAAAGAAAGCATTGGATTTGTTCCACTCGTCGACGGCTGCCGGACCGACGCGGTCTGCAAGTAAGTTGAGAACCTCACCCTCGAGTGTAATGCCTTGAGGCAACTTGGAAGCAATGACTGAGTTTGTCACCGGTAGACCCGGTAATTGCTGGGGATCTCTTGGCCGAGAGCCAATGCCGGCGGCTGGTAATAACACAATCAAGGCAGCCAGCATTCGACTGGCATCCCTTTGGCCTTGTGGCAACTGGTCAATGAAATGGTCCCAACGCTCCTGGCCAGCAATCTTCCGAAGCGTGAAGCGCAACAAATAAAAGGCTTCCAGCATGGCCGCCCCACCAATTAGGGCACTCGCTTCAAAATGTCGCTTCAAAGCTTCGGTGATTTGCGCCTGGTTCTGTGACGTATCGGTAAAAAGTTGGATGTATCGATCCATTAGCTGCGAAAGATCTGCGCCCAACAATTCCCCATTACCGTTGGGATTTTCAGGGATCTTTTTCAGGACAACTTCTGCACCGGGTCCTTTCGTGGGAATGTGACCCTTGCCAATGGGGCCCAGATCAACTGTTATATCTGGGTCAGCATTGAGCGTTACTCGAGCCTCGTGTGGACCCACATTCGTGTGCGCAGGTAAATACATAAGGCTACCAATACCAGCAGCTGCAGCACAGCCAACAAAACCGAGCGCCTGCCCAGCCTTACGCTTGAGCAGCGGCAACACATCTTCTTTTAGACCTTGTTTTAGATATGGCAACGTGTCCGTCTGCAAAATATCAGCCACGTCTAACAAGTGCCAAATAGAGTCACTTACTTCGTGTGCGGGAGGCGGCTCAGCAACGACTGCATGTTCAGGTATTGGCTCATCCACAAACGGTATTTCAGGGGGTGGCAGAACCTCCGGTAACGCCGGTGCCCTTAATACTTCCGGTAAGTCCGTGATCGCCATGCTTATCCAGCAGTATGCACTTATTGCCGCTTCAAGAGAAGCCTAATATATACAACAATAACTTCCGCCGCCAGCGCGGTACAATGAAGTTATGGAAGAGACGATTTTCACCAAAATTATTAAAGGCGAGATTCCTAGTCACAAGGTCTACGAAGACGATAAAACCTTGGCCATCGTCGATATTTACCCCATACAACCCGGTATGGTGCTGGTTTTGGCCAAGCCGCAAGTCGATCACCTCTGGGACTTGTCAGAAGAAGATTACGCAGCCCTCATGGCGACCGTACGTAAGGTTGGCCAGCGCTTGCGCGAAGCCTTCCCAGAGAAAAAACGAGTCGGCATAATTGTTGAAGGTTTTGAAGTCCCTCATGCTCACGTCAAAGTCTTCCCTATTGATAATGGCAACGAAGTGCGGGCAATGCCGAGCACCAAAGAACCCGACCATGCTGTTTTTGCCGACCTGGCCAAGCGCCTGGCGTTCCAGTAGACTAAGCATATGTTTACAAACCTGACGATTGGATTTTTGGCAGGCGCAGGGTTTGCGGGGTGGGTGTACAGCAAGCTCTACCGCTCAAGTGGAGGCAACAGCCGCAATGCCGCCATCGGTGCCCTGTGTGCCGGCCTAGCCGTCATGGTTATCCTCACTGCCATTTTGAGCGCCGTCTTCAAAAAATAACCATAACTAGTATCAAACGGCTAGTTTAGCCTTGGATTTTGTCCCTTAAACTAGTATTCTAGTACCAATGGACGAGGTGGGACTAGGCCAACGTCTCCAAGAGGCGCGCAAAACTGCTGGCTTGACTCAGCAGGAGCTGTGTCACAGGGCTGGTTTGAGCTACTCAACCCTTGCCAAGATTGAACGTGGCGCCATTAAGTCCCCGTCAGTTTTTACGATCCAGGCAATTGCTACTGCTCTTGGGACTACCTTAAGCGAACTGATGGGCGAGTCCCCTGCCCTACCCGCCAAAAAATACCGTTCTAAAAGTGGCATACGCTTTGTTTACTTTGACATCAACGGCTGCTTGGTACGCTTTTTCCACCGCGCCTTTACTCGCTTGGCCGAAGATACTGGCGCTTCTCCAGACGTTATTGAAACAACCTTCTGGCACTACAACGATGCTGTCTGTCGCGGGGAAATGCCACTCGAGGACTTCGACAAAGCCTTGGCCAAACAACTCGGCGTCGACAACTTAAACTGGATGGACTATTACATGGCGGCGGTTGACCCCATCCAGGAGATGCATGAGCTGGTGAACTGGGCTAGCCAGTATTACTCAGTGGGCTTGCTCAGCAACATTATGCCTGGCTTTATTGATGTGATGTTTGAAAAAGGACTGTTGCCTAAGGTGGCCTTTACGGCCATTATCGATTCCTCCAAAACCGGTGCCATTAAACCAGAAACCCAGATTTATGAAGCCGCTCAGAACTACACGAATTGTTCGCCAAACGAAATCCTACTGGTTGACGACTCGCGCTCTAACCTAATGGCCGCCGAAAAAATGGGCTGGCACGTACTGTGGTTTGACGACTACCGGCCGGAAGAATCGGCCGCCAGGGTCAAAGATAGTTTGGAGCTAGACAGCGAGGTCTAAGCCTGGTCCTGAAAGCGGCCATATGCAGCTTGTTGTTTTTCTAACAGCTCTTTGGCCTCTGTTAACTGATGCTTTGTCTCCGTCACGACGGCTTTGGGTGCACCCTGCACGTAAGCCTTATTGGCCAAGCGGCCTTCGAGTTGTTTCACCGAAGCCTGGGCGGTTTTTACCTGGTCTGCCAGCTGTTTAACAAAAGTGCGCACCGTGCGCTCATCGAGGTCTAACCATGCTTCATGGGCAGTTTGGGTTAGCTGTAAGCCAGCACCGTCTTTGACCTCTCGTACGGCTGTCAAACGGGCCAGGTTCTTCAGCAAGTCGGCGTGTTCGACAATAAACGGGTCACCACAGTGATACAGGGTTGGCTTTGAGACGCCCGTGGAGGCGCATATAAAGCGTATTTCATTGACTATTGCCATAACCTCTTCAAAAGCCTTAGCAGCCTTCTCGTTTGCCTTAGGCGGCTCGGGCCAGCGGCTGGAAATCAGCAAGCTTTCCCTTTCCCATCCGAGTGTCTGCCAAATAGTTTCGGTCACAAAAGGCACAAACGGGTGAGCAAGTTGCAAAATAGCCTCCAAGGCATAGGCGAGCATCCCTTTGTTCAAGTGGGTTTTGCTGGCTTCAATGTACCAATCGGCAAAATCATCCCACACAAAGTGGTACAAGTGGTCCACGGCCTCGCTAAAACGGAAGCTGTCCAGGTCTGTCGTGAGTTGCGCAATAACCAGGTTTAACTTAGCTAGCAGCCACTCGTCAGCCACACTCGTAGGTTCCGGATGGTGCCGGTCATCCAGGTCCCCTAGGTCCTCGCCAAGCTTATCCTCGATGTAACGGGCGATGTTCCAGAGCTTATTACAGAAGTTTCGACTGGCTTCAATGCGCCCGCGGCTCCAGTTCTGGTCCATACCGGGCGCAGTGCCCATAATCAGGCCCATTCGCAAGGCATCGGCGCCGTACTGGCCGATGACGTCAAGCGGGTTTACGACGGATTCCGGCCGGCTCTTACTCATCTTTCTGCCGTCTTCCGCCTTGATCATGCCATGTAAGTAAACGGTCTTAAACGGCACCTGGCCAGTCATAAAAGTGGTGGCCAAAACCATGCGGGCCACCCAGAAGAACAGGATGTCCCAGCCGGTCTCCATAACAGAGGTAGGATGGTAGGTTTGAAAGTCCACGCTCTTAGCTAGCAAGTCTTCGAACGACAGGGAATAATCCGCGGCCAGGTCTTGGTCAATTAACGTACTCCATGTCCATAGGGCCGAGCTAAACCACGTGTCCAACGTATCTGGATCCTGTTCCCACGCGTGCCAACCTTCCCTGCCGTCATCCAATGGCGGCTGAACCCCCACGTACGTCTCTGTCTCACCTTCTGCGTTGTCGCGGTACCACACGGGGATGCGGTGTCCCCACCAGATCTGACGACTGATACACCAGTCACGCAAATTATCAATCCAGTGGAAGTATGTCTTGTCGAAGCGCTTGGGTAATATGTTGATGTCCCCTGCCCTTACGGTATCTTGCATAACTTCTTTCAAGCTGAGGGTTTTGCCCTTCCACGGTACGGCTTGTTTGTTGACGTCCACGAACCATTGCAGCTTAATCTGCGGCTCAATAATTCCCTTTCCGCGCTCGTTGACGGCAATACTGTGGGCATAGTTTTCGTCGATGTTAACGAGTAGCCCCTTAGCCTTCAACTTTTCAACAATTTTCGGTCGTGCATCAACGATGTGCATACCAGCATACTCCCCAGCAATCGGTAACAGCTGGCCGTGGAAATCAATGATCTGCTCTTTGTCTAAACCATGGCGTTCGGCAATCTCAAAGTCGGTATGGTCGTGCCAGGGCGTGATAGTCATGACCCCTGTTCCAAAGGCTGGGTCAACGGCTTCGTCTTTGATAACAGTGGCAATAACCTTGCCGTTGATCCACTCGGCTTCAAAGGTGTCACCGTGCTTGTACTTGGCGTAGCGCTTATCATCGGGGTGCATCACCACGTATTTATCGCCAAACTTCGTCTCTGGGCGGGCGGTGCTGATCTGGAATGGGCCATATTGGAAGGTATAAAACTTGGCTGTTTCCTGCTTGCGCTCTACCTCATCATCCGACACGGTTGTTTCCAATTTCGGATCCCAGTTCACAATACGATGGCCCCTGTAAATGAGGCCCTTATTGTACATTTTGGTGAAGGTTTCATTGACACAGCGATTCAAGGCGTCGTCCAAGGTATAACGGAGGCGTGTCCAGTCTGGACTGAAGCCCATGGCCCGCATCTGGCCGAGCATAGTGTCGCGGCTGTTGCCCACGAACTCTTTGGTACGCCGCAAAAACTCCTCACGTCCAATTTCGTGCTTATTAGTTCCCTCTTCCGCCAACTGTTTCTCGATCAGGGCATTCACGGGTAGCGCCGCGTGATCTGTACCAGGCAACCACAAGGCGTCTTTTCCTTGTAAACGTGCGTAACGGGTCATAATGTCCTGCAAGGTATAAATGGCGTGGCCGAGGCTTAGCGTCCCCGTTTCGTTCGGTGGTGGCATGGAAATAGTGAAGCGCTCTGCCCTCTTTTCGGGGTGGGCCTGAAACGCCCCACTCTTTTCCCAGAGAGCGTAGATATCGGCCTCGTACTCCTTCGGTTCGTACACCTTTGGTAATTTCATAGGCTATAAGTATACCACCTCTGGAGATACAGATACAAACATGCAGTATTTCACGTGAAATTGAGACAACTAACTACTAAGGCTTTCACATGAAACCCTCACTAGATAATTCTCAACCGCCTTTGTGGGCCCCGATTATACGGGTCAAGCATTTTTTGTTTGCCCCATAAGCGTATCAAATAGCTAACAGAGGTACAATATTGACAAAACAGCTTTAATATAACATAATGCAAGGTATGTCATATGAGTATCGTGAAATTGAGGCCATCCCGGATATAGACTTTCCAGAAACAACTCCAGTAACTGTTCTTATAGCAGGAGTTTACTATCAGCCTGACGGGACAATTGCTAAGTTTGGACATCGTGAACTTTCCAGACACGTACGGAACCAAATGAGCCGCTTAACGTCCACAGATGCTCGAAGGGCAGGGCGGGTAGCAAGCGCTCTGGAAAATTTATGGAAAATGGCAGGATCAAAATACGGAACCGAGAAAAGGCTCGATATGCACACGAGAGGTTGGCCCAGTTCTGGGCTCCCACTACCCTTGACTGAGCGCCAAACAACAGTTTTAGAGATGTTATCGGGAAGTGATGAACAGCCTCCGGCTAGTGCTGGTGAGGTGAGCAAAGCGTTGGGTGTAACTCCTGGATATGTACACCAGGTTCATAAAACTGCTGAGTCGAAAGCACGATCTCTGGCGTCTCTAGGGACGCTTCGTGCCAGATACGATGCATTGACTTTCAATGGCTATTTTCCTGACGAAGTAACGGTCATACCTGAGCAGCGCGCACAAGATGTTGCCTTCTTTTTGCTTGCAGAGCTAAACCCCGAGTTAATAGTGAATGAAAATTACTCTGATCAATTAGCACTCGACTTCGAAGGTTAAATACGGCGTAATCTACATCGATAAATGGGGCGCGATCTCGAGAGAGTAGGGGTCAGCCTCAGGTTGCTTGAGCATCGCTTTGAAGCTGCCGAGGGTGGCGATCATAGCGCCGTTATCGGTGCAAAGCTTAGGGTCGGTGTAGGCAATTTCAAGGGGTAGGCGTTCGGCCAACTGGCGGCGTAACTCAGGGCTGGCCGCGACGCCACCTCCGATAATAACCGATGCTGGTTTGAATTCTTCATAAGCAACCATTGTCTTGTCCACCACGGTTTCAACGGCTACACGCTGGAAACTGGCGGCAATATCGGCCTTCTGAGCCTCAGAAAGGCGATCTGACAGCTTATAACTGGGGAAGGTGTAATCTTCGCCGATCAGCTCCTGTGCGGCTCGTAAAACGGCTGTTTTGGGTCCGGAGAAGCTGTAATCGTATTTATTGGGCATCTTGGCTTTGGGGAAGTTAAAGGCTTGAGGGTTACCATGGGCAGCGGCTTGGCCAACACTAGGGCCGCCAGGGTAGGGAAGGCCGAGAATCTTGGCCACTTTGTCGAAAGCTTCACCGATAGCGTCGTCCTGGGTTTGGCCGAGCAAGGTGTAATCAAAGTGGTCACGCCACAGCACGAGCTGGCTGTGGCCACCAGAGACAATCAGGCCGAGCATGGGAAATACCGGCGCGTGAGAGGGCAGGGTAAAAGTAGGAAGGTCTGTCTCCGTTAAAAAGTTGGCGTACGCGTGGGCCTCGACATGGTTGATTGCATACAGCGGCTTGTTTTTAGTGATGGCTAGGGTTCGAGCCGTCATGACTCCGACTAACAAACAACCGCCAAGGCCAGCGCCATACGTTACCGCAATGGCATCGATGTCGTCCCAGGTACTGCTTGCTTGTTCTAAAGCTTGTTCAATAACAGGGGTAATTGCTTCAATGTGCGAACGCGCGGCAATCTCTGGCACCACGCCACCATAGGCTTTGTGGAGGTCCATGCTCGAAAGCGTCACAACTGATAGCAAGCGCTTGCCATCTTCCACCACGCCGGCCGACGTTTCATCACAACTTGTCTCAATACCTAAAATGCGCATGAGAACCAGTATACTAAGAGATATGAATCCGAAGAAGTTAGCGCGTAAGGTTTTACCACGCTCAGGCGTGAAGCTGGCTGAGGAAACCTACCGAAAAGGGAGAATTTACGGCTTACAGGCCAGGTTTGGTTTTCCGGCGCGCGGGCTACGTGTGATTGCAGTTACGGGTACTAATGGCAAGACAACCACGTCTATGTTCATGAATGAGGTACTCAAAGCTGCCGGTTTTAAGACAGCTATGTTTACGACGGCAGTTATTGAAGTAGCTGGCAAGGCCGAGCCTAATCGGACCCATCGAACCGTCCCGCTGACCGTTGACTTGCTCAAGTTCTTCCGCCAGGCCCGACAGGCCAAAGCAGACTTTGTGGTATTAGAGGTCAGCAGCCAGGCGTTGCAGCAGCACAAACTCGTGGGCATTCCCGTGGAGGTTGCCATCATGACCAATCTGACCCAAGACCATCTG